>CAJMPF010000015.1 GCA_905215195.1 uncultured bacterium
GGCGCGGCTGGCGGCGAGCCCGGGCAGGTGGGCGACCCCGAGCCCCGCGGCGCGGGCCCGCCTCACGGCGAGGGACCCTATGTTGCGGAACTGGTCGACGACGACGAGCGTGCCGGCGGGCGCGGGGGCGAACAGCGCGTCGAGCTCGGCCTCCCTGTTGCGGACGGGGGCGCTGGCCAGCACCTCCCCGTCGCGGTCGATCAGGCAGGCCCAGTGCGATGACTTGCCGACGTCCAGGCCGAGCACGGCCGCGGGTCTGGTGGATGGCGCTTTCACGGTGGTATCCTTCCGGTAGTCGTTCGACCGGATGGCCTCCCCCTCGGCACTCACATTACCAGCCGCGGCACCTGCCCGGCACTTTCCTATCAGCCGTCGGGGGCGGCGCGCCCCGCGCCGGCAGCACCCAACGGGCCCTCTCGGGGGCAGGGACGTTCGGCCGTGCGCGGGCGCCCGGTCGGCGGCCCGTTCTGGGCGCGCCTCAATCGTAGCCCGAGACGGTCCCGGGCTGACAATTTCGACTGTAATGGACGTTCTTGTTTGACTAGTCGTTTAAGAACGTCCCCAACGACTATCAATCGTTTTCAGTTCGTAAACTTGTATATATGCATTTATATATGCATTTGCTGGAGGTAGCGCTGAGCGGTATCCTGTTAAGTCGTCAGCATACGATTCAACAGGGAAGGCAGATTATGCATTCTCCCCATCAACGCGACGCGCATCCACAGCCGGTATGCAGCCGTCGCATCTTTTTGGGTAGCGCTCTCGCTGCGAGCGCTACTGTCGTCGCCGGCGCACTTGCCGGTTGCCAGCGCCCCTCCACGCTGGAAGTAGTTCAGCCCACGACGGGTGGCGGTCGCGACGACCTGTCCGATTCCGTTATCGGCAAGGATAAGATCCGCATTGGCATGGAGGCGGCCTACGCCCCGTACAACTGGCAGGTTTCCGAAGCCAGCGAGTACACCATCCCCATCGACAACGTGCAGGGCGCCTATGCCGATGGCTACGACGTGCAGATCGCCAAGATCGTCTGCAAGGCCCTCGGTGGCGAGCCCGTTGCCGTCAAGCAGAGCTTTTCGGGCCTTATCGATTCGCTCAACAACGGCCAAATCGACCTCATCATCGCCGGCATGAGCGCTACGCCCGAGCGCGAAGAGTCGGTCGGCTTCTCCGACCCGTACTTCATTGGCTACTTTGGCCTATTCGTAAAAGAGGGCTCGCCCTACCAAAACGCCACCAAGCTTAGCGACTTTAGCGGTGCCACGGTGCTCGGCCAAAAGGACACCATGCTCGACACCGTCATCGACGAGATCCCGGGCGTTGTGCACAAAAACCCGGTCGACTCCGTCCCCACGGTGTTCTCGAACCTGCTGCAGGGCACGTGCGACGCCGTGACCTATAACACCGAGAACGAGAAGGGCTATATGGCCCAAAACCCGGGCATCGTCCCCATTCATTTTGCCGAGGGCGAGGGCTTTAAGCAGGAGGTCGCGGCAAATGTCGGCTGCCGCAAGGGCTCGGACAAGCTGCTCAAGCTCATCGACAAGACACTCAAGGGTGTCAGCCAGGAGGAGCGCGACCAAATGTGGGACGCGTGCCTCGACCGTCAGCCGGCATAGGGAGGCAGCATGAAAACCATCAATCGTCTGGCCTCCTTTATCAAGGCCGACCATCGCTATGTATATCTGGGCACGAGCGTTATCGTGGCGCTCGGCCTGGCGTTTAGCCAGCGCAACCCCACGCCGCTGAGCTTCTTGGCCCCCACGGGCGTGTTCCAAGATTGCCTTTGGGCAATCCTTTGGGACTGGCTCGTCGTGTCGGCGGCGGCGCTCGTCACCAAACTCATGCACTGGAATGACTATCGCGAAACGTCGCCGTTCGCATCCGAGCGCTTCCGTCGTGGCGCACGCTTGGGCAGCTATGTCGTGGTTGCCATCGCGGCGATCTTTTTCGTGGACCGCTGCGTCATGTCGTTTATCGACCTGGTACGGGTGAGCATCGTCTCGGACTCCAACCCCAGCGACTTTTTGTCGAGCCTGGTCTACATGACCTACAAGAGCGGGGACTTCTTTATCCGCGGCATCGAGATCACCATCGCGCTTGCCACCTTCGGCACCGTCATCGCATTCTTCCTGGCGTTGCTCTTTGTGTTCCTGCGTATTCAGACCTTCGATCGCGTGGACAACGACCTGGTGCGCTTCTTTAAGAGCATTGGCCGCGGCTTTGCGACCATCTACTCCACCATCGTGCGCGGCACGCCCATGATGGTCCAGGGCCTGCTCATCTATTACGCGGGCTTCACCGTTTTGCGCGGCATGGGCTTCGAGACCGCCCAGGCCAACCAGATCTGGAGCACCTTCACCGCTGGCCTCGTCACCATCTCGCTCAACTCCACCGCCTACATGATGGAGGTCCTGCGCGGCGGCATCGAGTCCATCGACCCCGGCCAGGCCGAGGCAGCGCGCTCGCTGGGTCTTTCGCAGTGGCAAGCCATGCGCAAGGTCGTGTTCCCCCAGGGCATTAAAAACGCGATTCCGGCGCTCACCAACGAGCTCATCATCAACATCAAGGACTCGTCGGTGCTCTCGGTCATCGGCGTGTTCGACCTCATGTACGCCACCACCACCGTCGCCGGCGTGTACTACCGCCAGATGGAGGTCTACTGCGTGGCGCTCGTGGTCTACCTGATCCTGACGCTCGTGGCGAGCCGCCTGCTCGAGGCCTTTGGCAAAAAGCTCGGCGCCGAGGCCTCGGCAACGCTGCCCAGCTCCAACTAGGCTCAAGACGAGGAGAATCATCATGGCAGATACCGCCACTACCGGCACCGCGGCCGCCGCACAGACCAATGAGCCGCTCATCCGCGTCGAGGGCTTGCGCAAGAGCTTCGGCTCGCTCGAGGTGCTCAAGGGCATCGACCTGTCCGTTAACCCCGGCGAGGTCGTTACCATTATCGGCGCCTCGGGCTCGGGCAAGTCGACCTTCCTGCGCTGCCTCAACCTGCTCGAGACCCCGGACGCGGGCCACATCTGGTTCCACGGCCAGGACCTCACGGCCGAGCGCTGCAACATCAACAAGCTGCGCGAGGACATCGGCATGGTGTTCCAGGGCTTTAACCTGTTCAACAACATGGACGTGCTCGACAACTGCACGCTTGCGCCCGTCACGCTCAAAAAGATGAGCAAGGCCGAGGCTGAAAAAATTGCGATGGAGCATCTGGCGAGCGTGGGACTCGAAAAGTTCGCGCACGCCGCCGTGGGTCGCCTGTCCGGCGGCCAAAAGCAGCGTGTGGCCATCGCTCGTGCCTTATGCATGAATCCGCAGATCATGCTGTTCGACGAGCCGACTTCGGCACTCGACCCCGAGATCGTGGGCGAGGTGCTCGAGGTCATGCGCAAGCTCGCGGCCGACGGCATGACCATGGTCGTCGTCACGCACGAGATGGCCTTTGCCCGAACCGTATCCGACCGCGTGGTCTTTATGGACAAGGGCGTGGTGCTCGAGGACGCCGCGCCGGCCGAGCTCTTTGGCAACCCCAAGCACCAGCGTACCCGCGAGTTCCTCTCGCGCTATCTCGAGGACAAATAACCGACCGCAAACGCTTATGTGGCAGGGCCGCTCCGGTGGGGCGGCCCTCGTCATCACAATCGAAAGGATGTCATGGCCGAGGTTTGGCGCTTCTTTGCGCATGAGGACGATTTTGCCGATATAGACGAGGCTGGCGCGTGCGAGCGCTTGGGTCGCGTGCTGTCGTTTCCGACCATCTCGAGTATGGATGCCGAGGCGGTGGACTGGCAGCCGTTCGACGACCTGCGCGCGTATATGCAGCAGGCTTGGCCGCACGTATTTACGGCGGGTAAGGTCGAGCTTATCGACCATTCGCTATTGGTGACGCTTGGCGGTTCCGACCCTGCCCTCAACCCCATTATGCTCATGGGCCACATGGACGTGGTCCCCGTGGTGCCCGGCACCGAGGCCGACTGGACGTATGGCCCCTTTAGCGGACATGTGGACGACACCTACATTTGGGGTCGCGGTGCCATCGACATGAAGGACCAGGTCGCAGGCATTCTCGAGGCGGTTGAGTATGCGTTGGCGCACGGCTGGGAGCACAAGCGTTCCCTGCTGCTCGCTTTTGGCCAGGACGAGGAAACCACGCAGTACGGCGCGGGAGCAATCGGCCGCGTGCTCGAGGAGCGCGGCGTTGAACTTGAATACCTGATCGACGAGGGCGACTACCGTATTGTTTCGGCTGCCGAGTACGGCGCGGGCGAGGGCTGGCTTATGCATGCCGACCTTGCCGAGAAGGGCTACGCCGATATCGTGCTCAAGACGAAGAGTGAGGGCGGGCATTCGTCCAACCCCTACGGCGGCACATCGCTCGAGGTGCTGAGCCGTGCCATCGCCGCAATCTGCGATATCGAGTGGCCGACGCGCGTGACCGATCTGCTTGCCGCACAGCTTGTCGAGCTGGGGCTCTACACGGCGGATGAAATTGCCGCCAACGGGGATGCCATCGTGCGCGATTGCCTCGCCAGCAAAAAGCTCTATCCGCTGGTGACGACCACCTGCGCGCCCACGCAGGTCGAGGGCGGCAGCACTGGCGCTAACGTGATGCCGCAGGATATGTGGGCCAATATTAACTTCCGCATGCTCGAGGGCACAAGCGTGGCCGACGTTGTGGCGCGCTGCCGTGAGGCGGTTGCCGGGGCGGACCTTGCCGGTCGTGTCGAAGTGGAGCTGGGCCCCGGCAGCTCCGAGCCCTCGCCATCCCCGCGTGTTGGTGGGCCGGGACTCGAGGCCGTTCGCGCCATTGCCGCCCGCTACTTCCGTGACCCAAAGGGGGCGGAGGAAAATGGATCATCCGGGCCGTTGGCGATTGTCCCCTCGACCGTGATCGGCGCGACCGACGCTGCCAACTACCAGCGCATTTGCCCCGAGTGCATTCGTTTTTCGGCGTTTGTGGTCGACGATGACGAGTGCGACCGCGGCGTCCACGGCACCAACGAGCGCATCACCCGTCGCGCCTACCTCCAAGGCATCCGCTTCCTCATCGCCCTGCTCCACACGCTCTAGCATGCGACAAAGGGACTGAGCCGATTTCATCGGTAATGAGACAAAAACTGTCATAGAATAAGACTAAGATATCTTAAGAGACATATGCTGGGGTTGGTATTCCTTGAACGACTGCGGGCATGTGCCAGACTGCCTCGGCCCCCGGGGAGCACCCGGGCAGGTCGCCATGTGACTGGGGAGGAAATTATGCAGGAGCTCAGAGAGACGACGTCTCGACTCGTGAATAATGCTACCGGGGGTGTCTAAGCAGGGAACTTCCTGGTGAACACCGGCCGCGCGAGCGGTGGTCCGTCATGTCTTATGGCCGTCGTCGTGGGCTGCGCCCGGTCTCGCCATATGTGATTGTTTTGGCCCTCGCCGTCGCGCTGACGGCGAGTTTCTTCCTGCCGACCCGTGCGGAAGCGGCGTTTTCGAACCACACGGTTACGACGATTTCGCCTTCGGGGACAACAATCAACCTGTTTGATTACTGGGTGAATCTCGATAACCATCTGTCGGTTTCCGGCAACGGCGGCGTCAACGCAGGCCACAAGTTCCAGTTTAACGACGGCAAGGGTGATGGGCCGCTCAACCAATGGACGGGCGGCATGAGCCCGCGGCCCGGCATCGTCAACAACACGCTTTCAGACGGCTACCCGAAGCTTTCCGAAGCCTTGGGCGACGAGTTCCTCCGCTACCTGTTCGATTCCTCTGCCCAGACCGGCAAGACGTCCCATTTTGGCGTGACGGGCCTCCTCAAGGTTCAGGGCGGCTACTACGTCTATGACAGCTCCGAAAACTACGCAGCCTACAACGCTGACAAGAATGCCTTCGACATCTATGACACCTGGGGCATTGACAAAGTGGGCGATTCGTCCCACCAGGGTCAGTTCTTCCCGTTCGACGCGGCAGACAAGGTGCTCAAAGAGGAAAACGGCCGGCTCGTCCAAACCGGCATCAAGGCAGACAACACCGGTGATTCGCGCTACAACGACGGCCGCCCCGTCAACCACCACTTCGGCCTCTCAATGTCCACGCGATTCGTGCAGCCTGCGCAGCCTGATGTCGGCAAGACGAACGCGGGCGACGACATGGTGTTCGAGTTCGCCGGCGATGATGACGTCTGGGTGTTCATCGACGATGTCCTCGTGGGTGATATCGGCGGTATTCACAACCGCGCGAGTCTGAGCATCAACTTTTGTACGGGCGACATTAAGGTGAACGGTAATAACGACGGCACACTGAAGAGCAAGTACCAGAAGGCGAATAAGGACACTTCGGGCTTCAACGACAACACCTTCGCCGGCGGCACCAACCACACCCTCAAGTTCTTCTACCTGGAGCGCGGCGCCACCGACTCCAACATGGAGCTCAAGTTCAACCTCGTGACGGTGCCCGAGTCCGACATCATCAAGTTCGACCAGGACGGCAAGTTCGTACAGGGTGCCGAGTTCAAGCTCTATAAGACCGACAAGGACTTCAAGACCGTGGGCGAGCTCATCGGCTCCGGTACCACGGACGAGGCCGGCCACCTAACGCTCACGAACGACGTGGACAACGGCGTCATCAACTTCGACGATCTCTACAACGAGGATCACGACAACAACAAGTACTACCTCCTGAAGGAGACGCACGTACCCGAGGGATACCGCTCGAGTCTCGCGGCGACGGGTGGTAGCATGCAGCTCGAGTACGTGCCCACGAGCGCTGAGAACGGCGCGGGCGGCGTCATCATCAACCGCGGCGGTATGGACGCGGGCAGCGTCGTGTGGAAGACCGGTGCGTTCGCCGCCGCGAAGGAGACCATCATCGCGCCGTCGACCGTGTACAAGGCAGATAATGACCTGACGAAGTCCGACAAGACCGTCAATCTGGACTCCGGCATACTGTTCGCTGTGGTGCTCAAGCGCGACAAAAGCGCAGGCACAGGTACCAAAGATCCGAGCAATTGGTACGCCGTGTCGGGCGACCCATCGACGGGAGCGGGATACACCCTCGCCAAGGAGCAGGGCATGACCGGTGCTATCGAGGCGGCGAAGAAGGACCTGCACGCCTTCACGCTCAACACAAGCGGCCAGTACCAGGTAGAGATTCAAAATCTGCCCGGTGACATCTCCAAGTACTACTACCTGCTGAGCGGTGATGCCCGCAAGGATGCCGAGTACACGGTGGCCATCTACCACACAACGGCGAGCTCGATCGGCGACGCGACGCCTGAGAACACAGTCCACGTGTACAGCGACGACATCGCAGACGGCACGAACTTCAAGCGGCAGTTCGCCACGCGCCTGCTCGTCACGAACATCCAGAATCGCCTGTTCGTGCAGAAGACCGATACCGAGGGTAAGCCCGTTGACGGGGCGAAGTTCGGCCTTTACAAGTCCACCCAGGTGACTACGGATGCGAACGGCAAGGCCGTGCTCGATGGCGACCAGGCCCCCTACGACACCCTGACGACGAGGTCGGTCGCCAACCCGGTCAAGCTCGAAGGGGCGGGCGTATTCCCGTCTACGAGCGACAGTAGCGAGCCGCTCGTGAAGGGTACCTACTTCCTGAAGGAGGTCTCGGCGCCCAAGGGCTTCCTGCTTAACGACACGCTCACCAAGGTGATTGTGGACGATTACGGCGTCCATGCCGATGCCGGTACGGACGATGACGGCGTTTCGACGTTCGTGGGCCCGGGCGCGCTCATGAAGAATCTGGGCCAGTTTGGCGCAGAGGGCGACATCGACAACACGCTCACGTGGATCAAGGGCCAGCGCCAGACGTCCGACGGCAAGCTCGACGGCAACGACAACCTTTCCTGGAACAATGACGCCAAGGGCGGCGAGGATGAGGTGCACCTCAAGTACGGCGCCAACGGACGTGTCTACCAGTATGGGCCCACCGAGGAGGGTAAACCTTATCGCTTGGAGACCGAGACGGGCTGGATACGTATGGGTATCATGCAGGACGAGCGGCCCAAGGGGACCACGTCGAAAGGTGCCCGTGCCAATCTGGGCGACATGAACCTGAACGCCCTGTTCACGGGCGCCACCTGCGTGCGCGTGGCGAACGAACGCGAGGCGAGCCTTGAGGTGACGAAGAAGGTTGTCGTGCCCAATGGCCTGACGGGCAATAAGGACGCGAAGTTCACCTTCAAGTTCACCGTGCCTGATGGGAAGACCTACAAGGCTGCAGTGTTCAAGAACGCTGGGGCCGCAAGCGAGAAGCAGGTCGGCGATATGTTCGACCTGACGAACGGTCGCGAGCAGACCATCACGGCCGGCCAGACGATCCGCGTGTACGGCCTCGCCGAGCACGACGCCTACACGGTGCAGGAGCTGACCGGTACGGACAAGATGCCGGCCGGCTTCACGCTGACCAAGCGCGAGCAGGGCGGCAACGCCCTGAGTGGCGAGGGCGACAGCATCTCCGGCACGATCGCAAAGCAGAACGCCGACGGCACACTGGCCGACGCCAACAAGCTGGTATTCACGAACACCTACAGCGTAAAGTCGCCGGTGACGCTCACCAATGCGTTCTGGGCGCAGAAGGTGCTCCAGGGCCGTGACTGGAAAGATGGCGATAGCTTCAAGATTTACCTGCGCGCGGACAAGGGCACGCCGATGCCCGACGGTGCCGAGAATGCACCCGTGAGTGGTATGAAGCAGGTTGTGAAGACCGTTGAGAACGGGGACAAGTTCGACTTCGGCGAGATTGAGTACACCAAGCCCGGCACCTACACCTATCTCATCGCCGAGGCCACGCCGTCTCAAAACGACGCTAGCTGGCTGCCCGGGTTCGGGTATTCAAGCGCTTCCTACCGCGTCACGGTGACGGTGAGCGATAACGGCGACGGCACGCTGTCGCAGCCGGCAGTCAAGATGGAGCAGACCTACACCGACGACGGCGTGAGCCATGAGGACAACCCGATCAAGGTCGCTGACAAAATCGCCAAGATCACGAACACGTACCGACCGAAGGGGACCTCGGTAACGCTCAAGGCGACGAAGCGCTTCACGGGCGGTGAGCTCGCGGGGAGTGACTTCACGTTCCAGCTGCTCGACAAGGACGGCAGCGTGGTCCAGACTGTCCAAAACGAGAAGGACGGCAAGGTCGCCTTTGCAGCCATCGACTACGCTACGCCGGGCGACCACGACTACACCATCAAGGAGGTGAAGGGCGCCGACTCGACCGTCGTCTACGACGCGAAGGGCGTGAAGGTCCACGTCAAGGTCACCGACGAAAAGGGCGAGCTGAAGGCGACCGTCACCTACGACGGCGAGAAGGCCGTGCCGACCTTCACCAACTCGAAGCCGACGGCGGACGTTACCGTCGAGGCCATGAAAGTTCTCGCGGGCAAGGACCTGACGTCCGACGCGTTTACCTTCGGCCTGTACGACCAGGCTGGCAACGAGGTTGCCCGCGGCACCAACGACCAGGGCGGCAAGGTCAAGCTGACCGTCAAGGGCCTGAACCTGGGCGAGTACGACTACACGCTCAAGGAGGAGAAAGCGGGCCAAACCGTCGACGGCGTGGTCTACGACGCCAAGGAAGTCAAGGTCCACGTCAAGGTAGAGCAGAACCAGGACGACAACAATAAGACGAAGGTGACCGTCACCTATGACGGTGCCGCTACGGCTCCCGCCTTCAACAACACCTACGACGCAAAGGGTTCCGTAACCCTGACGGCGACCAAGACCATCAAGGTTGCGGACGGCTTCGACCACACGACGAAGCCCGCGGACGGCGAGTTCACCTTCGACCTGAAGGACGCTGCCGGCAACGTGATCGGCACCGCGAAGAACGACGCCGACGGCAAGATCAGCTTCACGCGCGAGTTCCAGCTCTCCGACTTGGGCGGCGCCGCGAGCAAGGACTTCACATACACCATCGTGGAGCAGCCGGGCGCGGAGCCGGGCATGGTCTATGACAGCCATCCCCTCACCTATACGGTGACGGTCACGGACGGCGGGAACGGAGCACTGAATGCGAAGGCGATCGTGACGAGCGCATCCGGCTCGGATACCTTCACCAACACCTACCAGCCGGCCGCGACCGGCCTGGCCCTCGGTGCGCAGAAGAGCTATGTGAAGAAGGACGACAACACGCCGATCGTCCCCAAGTGCGGCGAGTTCACCTTCGATGTGTACGAGGGCAACCTGACGGCTGAGCAGCTTGCCGGGGCCAAGCCCGTCCGGACCGTGACCAACGGCGCGGACGGAAGTGTTAACTTCGACGCCTTCTCCTACGCGAAGCCGGGCACGCACGAGTACACCATCGTGGAGCGGAAGGGTGATCTGGCCTACGTAACCTACGACGCCGCGGTGCACCATGCCGTGGTGACGGTTGCGGACAATGCCGGCACGCTGCAGGCGAGCGTCGCCTACGACGGCACGAATGTCACGAAGCCCAGCTTCACCAACACCTACGAGGCACAGGCGACGGACTCCGGCGCGATCGCCCTCACCAAGAGCGTTGACGTGCACGACGGCAGCTATCAGCTAAAGGCGGGAGACTTCGCCTTCGAGCTGGTGGGGTCTGACGGCTCGGTGATCCAGACCCAGAAGAACGATGCGCACGGCAAGGTTGCCTTCGACAAGCTGACCTTCGACCATGCGGGCACCTTTACCTACACGGTCCGCGAGGTGCAGCCGACGGGGGACGCGCCGGGCGTGCCGGGCGTGACCTACACCGGCAAGACGTACACCCTGACCTACGTGGTGAAGGACAACAACGACGGCAAGCTGGTGGTAGAGAGCTCTACGGTGAAACCGAGCGAGGGCACCGAGAACGGCGTCACCCCCAATACCATGACGTTTGCGAACAGCTACCAGCCGGGTCAGACCTCCTACCAGATCTCTGGCACCAAGGTGCTTGAGAATGCCGACCCGGCCACCACGCGGACGCCCGCCGATGGCGAGTTCACATTCGCGCTGATTGACGTGGCCACCGGGCAGGAGATCGACCGGACCACGAACGTGGGTAAAGCGTTTACCTTCAAGGCCATCTCGTACACCGCAACTGGTTCGCATGCGTACCAGGTGAAGGAGGTTGCGGGCCAAGATGGCACCATCACTTACAGCGATGCGGTGCTGGACGTAACGGTGAACGTGACCGATGACGGCAGCGGCCAGCTGACCGCGACGGCGAACAAGACGGCTGCGGATCTGACCTTCACCAACACCTACACGCCGACGGCAACGACGGCGACGATTACCGGAACGAAGGCTCTGACCGGCCGCGACCTGGCCGAGGGTGAGTTCTTCTTCGACCTGAAGGACGCCGACGGTAACGTGGTGCAGACGGTGCAGAACGGCGCCGACGGCACGTTCGGCTTCGCGCCGCTGCAGCTGGACAAGGTGGGGACGTACGTCTACACCGTGTCCGAGCGGGCAGGGGCGACGGCGAACGGCGTCACCTACGACACGACGGTCTTTACCGCGACGGTGACGGTGACGGAGAATGCGGAGACGCACGCGCTGGAGGCGCAGGTTGCCTACAGCAAGGGCGGCAAGGCTGCGGATGCGGTGGCGTTCAGCAACAGTTACGCGCCGGCCGCGACTGAGGTGAAGCTGGGGGCCTCCAAGGTGCTGAGCGGCGAGGACCTGAAGGAAGGGCAGTTCTCCTTCCAGCTGAAGGATGCCGACGGCAAGGTGCTGCAGACCGCAAAGAACGCGGCGGACGGCACGGTGGGCTTCGAGGCGATCTCGTACGACAAGCCCGGAACGTACGCCTACAGCATCTCCGAGGTGGACGACGGTCAGAAGAACGTGACGTACGACGCGGCCGAGCACCGGGTAACGGTGACGGTGACGGACGACGGTGCGGGCCATCTGGTGGCGACGGTAACCTATGACGGCGCCGTGGCGCCGGTGTTCAAGAACACGTACACGCCGCCGACCACCCCGCCGACGGAGCCGCCCACCAATCCGCCGAGCAAGTCACCGGTGCCGAAGGAGGAGAAGCCGGGTCTGCCGTATACGGGCGATACCAGCTTGTCGCCGATGGCCCTGGGTGGCATCGCGGGCGGCGCGGTGGTGCTGATCGCCGCAGGCGTTATCCTGCGGCGCCGGAACCGGTAGCTACGGCGGCCGAGAAGCGCTTTGATTGAGGGCGGGTGGTCGCAGGGCGCGGCCGCTCGCCCTTTTTGGTGAAAGGCTATGTTAACCCGCCGTTTGCACGTCCGGCTCCAGATGGAACTCGTACTCCGGCTCCATCATCTTCTTCCGGATCTTTTCGTAGCGCCCGTCGTCGAGCTGCTCGCGCATGAGCGACGTCCTGTCCCCGACGCGTGCGGCCTCGCGCAGCCATCTGAACCACATCAGGCAGCTGTGGAGCCTGCGGGTCGATACGCCCTTGAACCTCTCGAGGAAGTGGCCGAGCGAACCCTGCGCTTCAGCATCCTCTGGACCGTGTCCCGCTCGTACCCGGTGAGCCTGCCGTGGGTCCTCGGGACCGCCCTCGCGGCGCCCTTCCCGCCCTTTCCGGACATGGCGTCCTCCGATCTCCCGGGGCCGGCCGATCCGGCCCTCAGGGTATCGGATTCCCAAATTTATCCGTATATGTGCGGATGAATGCGGGAGGCGTTCGGATGAAGTTGTATTCAAGGAAAGAGACTGACCCTTTGTCGCATTCCGTGCGGGTTATATGCAGGTATGCCTGCGCACGCTATCATGTATGGGTTAGACCGCAACTATGTACCTCATACGCGAAGGGATGCGCATGTATCTGAAGATCGACATGTTCTAGCTGGGCTTACCCCCGCAGTGGCGCCGCGCGCCCCATCAACTCTGCCGATTTTCGCCTTCACGCACATAAAGGAGTCCCGCCATGCGCGACAAGCTCGAAAAGATCATTAAGGCCTACGAGGAGCTCGAGAAGAAGCTATCTGACCCGGCCGTCGCCTCCGATATCAAGGAGTTCACGCGTCTCAACAAGGAGTACGCGCACCAGTCCGACCTCATTGCCGCCTCGCGCGAGTACATCGGCGCGCTCGATGACATCGAGGCTGCCAAGGAAATGCTGCACGATACCACCGATGCCGATGAGAAGGAGATGCTCCAGATGGACATCTCCGAAAACGAGGCCAAGCTTCCCCAGCTCGAGGAAGATATCAAGTACATGCTCATCCCGAGCGACCCCAACGACGACAAGAACACCATCGTCGAGATCCGCTCCGCCGCCGGTGGCGACGAGGCGGCCATCTTTGCCGGCGACCTGTACAAGATGTATCAGCGCTTTTGCGAGTCGCGCGGCTGGAAGACTACCGTGCTCGATTCCAGCCCCAGCGAGGCCGGCGGCTTTAAGTCCATTGAGTTCAAGGTCGAGGGCGACCGCGTCTACTCCGTTATGAAGTACGAGTCCGGCGTGCACCGTGTCCAGCGCGTTCCCAAGACCGAGTCCCAAGGCCGTATCCAGACCTCCACGGCAACCGTCGCCGTGCTTCCCGAGGCCGAGGAGATCGACGTCCAGATCAACCAGTCCGACCTGCGCATCGACACTTACTGCGCCTCGGGTCCTGGTGGTCAGTGCGTTAACACCACCTACTCCGCCGTGCGCATCACCCACCTGCCCACCAACACCGTGGTGCAGTCGCAGGAGCAGCGCTCCCAGATTCAGAACCGCGAGGTCTGCATGCAGATGCTGCGCGCCCGCCTCTACGAGATGGAGCTCGAGAAGCAGCAGGCAGAGCTCGGTGCCGAGCGCCAGAGCCAGATTGGCCACGGCAACCGTTCCGAGAAGATCCGCACCTACAACCAGCCCCAGGACCGCGTGACCGATCACCGCATCGGTTTCAACTCCACTTATAACGGCGTCCTTCTGGGCGACCAGCTCGGCACCGTCATCGAGGCACTCGCCGCCGCCGAGCGTGCCGAGAAGCTGGCACAAGCAGTTTAGGTTACGCGGTTTTACCAAACCGCGTAACGGCTCGACGCTGCGCGCCGCCCAGAGCGACAATTTGTCATTCAAAAGGCGAGGCATGACCAGAAGGTCAATGCCTCGCCTTTTTCATGCCAACTTGTTCGCTCTGGACGTCGCTCGCTGTCCGTCCTCTACCTGCGGCGTTCTCTTGGGTAGTCATTGGGGACGTTCTTAAATGACTAGGTTGAGTAAATTGCTATTCGAGTTTATTTAATCTGCTTTGTTAGAAATTAAGCAATTTAACTGCTTAAAGCAATCAACGGCGTTTATCTGCTATCGATAATAATGCTCAAAAAATCGTCCGAGAAGTCGCAGTACATTTTTTGATGCGTCGCACGTCAAGTGATTTGGCAAGTTCTTGGTTAGATATTGGTCAGTTTTGGGTCAACCTTGCCAAAAGCTTGACGAATGCAAATCTAGACGTCGGCGAATGAACATTTCAGGCAGGTTCCAAGCAAAATTCTGGGCTGATTCTCGATAATCGCCTTCAATCGCCCCTTGCCAAGCGCTGGCCTCGCGTACAATCTGCTCCGACATTCGCGCGCCATCCGGCGCTTAAGAGGGGAGGGCCCCATGGCAAACGAGATTTGGACCATCAAGCGTTGTCTCGAGTGGACCAAGGAGTACCTGGCCGAGCGCGGCGAGGAGCACCCCCGTCTTTCTGCCGAGTGGCTGCTCTGCGCTGCCACGGGTTTGGCACGCATCGACTTATATATGCGCATGGACGAGACGCTTAACGCGGCTCAGCTCGAGACCATGCACGCGGCCGTTGTTCGTCGCGCTAAAGGTGAACCGCTGCAGTACATCACCGGCAGCACGCAGTTCCGCATGATCGACGTCGCATGCGCCCCCGGTGTGCTCATTCCGCGTCCCGAGACCGAGATGCTCGTCGAGGAAGTCCTCAATTATCTGGATGCCGAGGTGCTGAGCCCCGAGGCTGCTGCCCGTCAGCGTGTTGAGCTGCCTTGGAACGATGAGGTCGAGCAGGCTCGCAAGGCTGAGGCCGCGCTGGCAGACGAACGCGCGACCGCCGAGCGCCGTGCCGGCAACCTGACGGCCGCCGATGAGG
>CAJMPF010000016.1 GCA_905215195.1 uncultured bacterium
TTCAGCCTCTGCCTCGTCGGCCTCGGCCTCGTCAGCTTCGTCCGCCTCGGCCTTATCGGTCGCATCGTCCGTCACGCCCAGAGCGCGGTTGAGGTCCTCGAGCGTAAAGTGGATCTTGCCAAAGCCCACGTTGCCAGCCGCGTCGTTGGTTGCGGTCGTGCGCTCGGGCATCGGGGCACCAGCCTCGTCGGCGGTCACGGTAAAGGTGAACTTGCCCGTGATGTCAACCGGGGTCAGGCCCTCGGCAGCTTGGAGCTTCTTAGTGCCGGTGAGCGCGGCATCGACGGCTTCGGCGCCGTAGACGTTCTCGAACAAGGGCTCGACGCCGCCGTAGTCGACCGTTGCCGTCAGGGTACCGTCACCGTTGTCGACGACGATAACCTTAAAGCCAAAGCTCCACGTTGTAGCGGAAACGCCATTCGGCAGCCCGAATAAATCTTCGTAGGCCGTGTAGTTAATGGTCCAGGCAAGCTTACCGTCCTTATCGGTACGATGGGCAAGCCCAGCAGCCTCAAGATTAGCAAGCATCTTAGTGTCGTAGTGCAGCGTATCAAAGCTCACGTGCCCGCCGATATTGGGCTTGAGGTTTTCGTATGCCACAAGCTCACCCTGATAGGCGATGCCGAACCAGAACTCGCCGTCGGCCATCGGGCGGCCGGTCAGAGTCTTGGTGGCAACGACCTGAGCGGCGGTGCCGCCAGGCGTGTTGGTCGTAGCGCTGTAACTGTTGTGGAACGGCACCAGGGCCTTCTCGACCTTGTTCTCGCCACTCTTGTGGACCGTCTCATGCGTGCCCTCGGGACCACCGGAAACGGTCGTCGTAGCAGTGAGCGTACCGGCGGTGTCGTCGGCGATGGCGATCGTCACCGTGCGTACGGTGTCATCGTAGGTGTAACCGGGCTGGCCGTCGTTCTTCTCGGCCACGGTGTACGTAAAGGTCTTGCCGGCGTCAGCCTGCGTAAACTTGACCTCATGGCCAGCCAGGATGTCGATCAGGCCGACCGTTGCCTCTGCCGCTTCGGGAGACTTGAAGCTATTGGCCCCGGGCAGCAGACCGAGCGCGCGAGCCGAAGCGTCGTCAGCAGGTGTCACGGTAAAGGTGAACTGGCCCTCGGTCATGGGGCGGCCGTCCAGATACTTGCTGAGCCACAGACCGCCGGCCGCGGTGTAGTTAAGCTCAGTGCGGTACGTGTTGGTAAAGCGTCCGTTTTCCTTCTTGGTGACGTTGGCGGTCAGGCTGCCATCGCCGTTCTCGGTCACGGTCACTTCGGCGGTTGCGACATGCGCGTCATACGTCAAGCCGACCGTGCTGCCCGCGTTCTCGCGAATCTCGTACTTATAGGTTCCGGCGGCAGCGTAGTGAATCTTGCCGAACTTGATGGCGGCAATGCCGTCCTTCGCGTCCTTCTTGCTCACGGTTACGGTTGCGGGATCGGGCAGTGGGGCGTCTTCGGGGGCGGTGATGGTAAAGCTGAACTCGTCCCCATCCGTCCAGTCGCGGCCGCTGATGACCTTGCCCAGGTCAAAGTCGAGCTCCGCATCGAGCGGGGCCACGCTGTAGGTGTTCTTGAAAGTCGCAGCCGTGGCGTCCTTCAGGACATGCTCGGCCTTGAGGGTGCCGTCGCCGTTGTCCGTGATGGTGGTCTCGATGGTGTACTTGGCGTCACTGTAGGTGATGCCCTTGCTGGTGGTTCCGCCCTTGATCTCGCGCAGCGTGTAGGCGTGCTTGCCGGCCTCGGTGTACTTCACGGCGTTCATCGTGATCTTGCCATCGGCGGCATTGGTGCCGGTGGCGACGACCTTGGCGTCCTCGTCCTCGCCCTCGACGAGCTCGAAGGAGAACTCGCCGTCCTTGAGGTCGCGGCCGGTCAGGGACTTGGTCGCGGTGATCTGGTCGGTGACGCTGAACTCACCAGGATTCGGCTTGTAGCTGTTGCTGAACTTCGCCTCGCCGTCGCCCTTCAGGACATGCTTCGCCTCGAGCGTGCCGTCGCCCTTGTCGGTGATGGTGGTCTCGATGGTGTAGGTCTTGCCATCGTAGGTGATGCCGTTGCCGGCGTCGCCCTTGACCTCGCGCAGCGTGTAGGTGTGCTCGCCGGCAGCGGTGTACTCGATGGGGCTCATCTTGATCTTGCCGCGGGCATCGTTCTTGCCGGTGGCAACAACATCGTTGCCCTCGACGAGCTCGAAGGAGAACTCGCCTTCCTTGAGATCGCGCCCGGTCAGGACCTTGGTCGCCGTGATCTGATCAGTAACACTGAAGCTCTTGGGGGTTACGGTGTAGGCGTTCTCGAAGGTCGCCTTGTCAACATTCTGCAGCTTGTGCTCCACGCTGAGGGTGCCATCGTTGTTATCCTTGACGGTGGTCACAATAGTGTACTCAGCGGTGCTGTAAGTAATGCCATTTTCGGTGGTGCCGGCCTTGGTCTCGCGCAGTATGTAGGTGTGCTCGCCAGCCGCAGTGTAGGTGACAGGATCCATTACGATCTTGCCGTCGGCATTGTTGGTACCGGTGGCGACCACGTTATTGCCCTCGACGAGCTCGAAACGGAACTCGCCAGCCTTGAGGTCGCGCCCGTCCAGGACCTTGTCCGCGGTGATCAGGTCGGTGACGCTGGAGCTCTTGGGGGTCACGTTGTAGGAGTTCTTGAACTCGGCAACCTTGACGTCCTTCAGAACATGCGTGGCACTGAGCGTACCGTCGCCGTTATCGGTGATGGTCGTCACGATGGTGAACTTGGCATCACTGTAGGTGACGCCCTTGCTGGTGGTTCCGCCGTTAACCTCGCGCAGCGTGTAGGTGTGCGTTCCTGCCTTGTCGTACTTCACGGGGCTCATCGTAATCGTGCCGTCGGCGGCGTTCTTGCCGGTGGCAACGACCTTGGCGTCCTTGCCCTCGCCCTCGACGAGCTCGAAGGAGAACTCGCCCTCAGTCATGTCGCGCCCGGTCAGGGCCTTGGTCGCGGTGATCCGATCCTCGACAGGCTTCACGTTATAGGCATTGGTGAACGTAAATGCCACATCGCCGTCTGGCTTGTGGGATACGCTCAGATTACCCTTGCCGTCATCGATCACGGTGTAGGAAACCTTGCGCGTGGCGTTGGCGTCGTTGGTCACGCCAGCAACCTTACCGGACTCGGTCACGGTGTAGGTAAAGGTGTGCTCGCGCTTCTCGCGCTTCTCGCCCAGAGCCTTGTTAAGGTCGTCGAGCGTAAAGGCGATCTTGCCAAAGTCGACCTTGCCCTTGGCATCATTGGTCACGCTCGCGTTCGCGGGCATGGGTGCGCCCTCTTCACCGGTCACGGTAAAGGTGAACTTGCCGGCAATGTCAGCCGGGGTCAGGCCATCAGGAACCTGCAGATTCTTCTTGCCCACAAGCGATACCTCGACAGGCGCGGCAGTGTAGGAGTTCACAAACTCGTTGCCGGCGTCGCCGTAGACAGCCGTCGCCGTCAGGGTACCATCGCCGTTGTCGGCAACGGTCACATATGCGTCAATTGCCGCCGTGGTAGCGCTCACGCCCGCAGGCAGCTCGCCGGTCTGCTCGGCAGCAATGTAATGAATAGTCCACGTGGGCTTATCTGCGCTGGCGTCAAACAACGCCTTGTCTTCCTCGACAAGCTTGACAAGCGACTTGGTCGTGTACGTCAGCGGACCGAACTCAACCTTGCCACTCTTGTTGGTTGCGTTCAGCAGGACCTCGTCGTGCCCCGCGTAGCTCAACGTAAACTTGAATTCACCGTCGGCCATCAGGCGCCCCGTGAGCGTCTTGGTAGCCTCAAGAGTCAGCGGGGTTTCCGTCTTGGCGCTATAGGTGTTCGTGAACTTAGTCTCACCCGAGGTCTTTTCAACGTCAGCCTTAAGCTCGCCCTTGGCGTTAACCGTCACAGTCACCTTGAACGTGACAACGTTCTTGCTGTAGGTAATGCCACCGGCGTCGCCCTTGACCTCGCGGACCTCATAGGTGTACTCGCCCGGCTCGACATAAGTAATCTTGCCAAAGTTAATGGCTGCCTTGCCCTTGTCGAGATCGGCATTGGTCACAGTTACGGTCGCGGGGTCGGGCATCGGGGCATTGTTGTCGGACGTCGCGGAGAGCTCAAACTCAAACGCATCCGTATCCGCCCACTTGCGGCCCTCGAGCACCTTGGTCAGACCAAAGTCAGTCTTGGTATCCACCGTTGTCGGCTTGGTTGCAAGGCTAAAGATAATCTTGCCGTTGTTGCCCAGGTGCGAATGCACGTGCGTGGAAGTCGCAACGGAGGAAAGGTCATTCCACCTGGGGTTAAGCACGTCGCGCGCGGTCTCGGTCTTGTTGCCGTTCGCCTCCACATCGTCCTTGGTGGTATGCAGCTGGTCGATATAGGCCAAGCGCGCGGTTCCCTTATTAAAGGACCAATAGCCGTCATCTTTGACCAGAGCGCCGTCGTAGTTGGCGATCTCGTGCCCCTCAAACTCCACAACGGCATAGTCGTCCTTCGGCTTGCCGTTTGCGCCCATCGCCACAAACTCGTCCTTGTAGTAATAGACGTCGTTGCCCTGCGGCTTTACCGTCGCGCGCTGGGTGCATTCCTTGTCCGTGTAGATAGGCGTGATTTTTTGGAAGTAATAGTAGCTGTTGGTATCGGCGGGCTCAAACTCGGCGACAACATCGCCCAGCTCGCCGCCCGACCACTTGTTGGCTAGGAAGTAGACCGTCTGGTTGTCGGCACCCTTATGTTTCTCGATATACTTCTTGAGTCCGTCATCGGGCGTAAACAGGTTGTTACGCGCGGCGTCCTTGACGCTCGAGGTGTATTTAATCTGAATAGGCTTGATGTCATTGAGCGACGTGCGCTCAAAGATCCCGTTTTCCATGTCCACGTGATAGCGGATCAGCGGAATCAGCGATGCGGGAATCTTGACCGTCACGATATCGCCCTGCTGCGCATTGGCAGAGCGCTCGACGGTGATGACCAGGTCCTTGGCCACGCCCGAAAACTCGTACGTGTCCGTATTGCCCTTGGTTGTCTTGGTCACTTCATCAAAGGGGACGCCATTAATCTGAGCGCTGACAAACGTATCGACCTGCATAAAGTCGCCCAGCTCATCACTAAAGGTGCTGTAGCCGGACTTGCTCTCGTCGTAACCATCCTCGATCTGAGTGGGAGAACCCTTGCCCGAGGTGATAGAGCTCGAGATATCATCAAACACCTTCTTGAGCTCATCGGCATTCGACGCAGCCTTGTAGAAGTCGGAATTCTCGGTGCGCTTACCAAGACTATTGGTTGTGTAGGACGTGGCGTTTGGATAGTTACTCGACACGGCGTGCATGAACTTGTTTTCGTTGCTCGTCCAGTAGTTCGTAGGATCGGCAGCGGGATTCGCGTCATCAAAGATGCCGATGGTGTAGACCGTAGCGCCTTTCTCCTTCATTTTCTTGGCCGCGGCTATGGCATTGTTGGCAACCGTAGAGTTGAATTCACTGAAGTCTGTGGGCGTGCCATCCGTAAAGAACACGACTACCTTCTGGGCATCCTCGCGGCCTGACATGCCGCGAGCAAGCTCAAGGCCGTAATCAGCCTGCGTGGCGCCGGCGGGCTTGATAGAGCCGACCGTATCCTTAAGTTCCGTCGCATCGCTACCGACACACGGCGTCAGACTCTTCATAACCTGCGAATAGTTGTAATCGTCGTACGTAAATCCCTGATATTCGCGATACATATCGTTGCCGATCTCGTTGCTCTTTGCACCCGCGAATTTAACGATGGCAACCTGATGCTGCTTGGAATCATCTTCGATCTTTGCATTCTGCTCGGCAATAGCGTCGATAAAGGAACTGGCAGCGTTCTTAAGTGCGGTGATGCGTTTGATCTGATCATTGCCGCCCATGCTCTTATCCATCGAGCCGGAGGCATCAAGCACCATCACGATATCGAGCGGTTTAGTGACCAGCGACGTTGTGTCAGAAGTCGAAGACATCGTGGAGAGCGTCGTCACAAAGTCGGACTTTTCGTCCTCTGTGGGCTCGACCGTCTTGTCCGTCCAGATTCGGCCTACATAACGTGTCGTCTGGTCCTGCTCGCCGCCCGACGCCCAGTATTGCCAGCGGCCGGTAGTGTCGGGGTCGACTATCTTTTTGCTCGCCGTCGGTCCGTCCATTCCTGTGCTGGACCTGGCGTTGGCCTCGGGCAGCATGGCAAATGCTGCAGCCGGCAACACCAGCACCACGGCCAGTATCACCGCCAAGAGACCCCTCGTGTACTTACTCATCGCGTCTCCCTTCTCGCGGTCTCAGACCTTGCAACAGCCTAAAGTTACGAAATGAGACACAATTTGGGCAGGTGACACATGTTCCAGATTCTGTTTTGGGCGTGAGACAAATGTCTCACCAAAGTTGAGACACGGCGTTTTCGCAGGAAAACGGGTGCGACTCGGAGCCATCAGGCAAAAATGATCCGCTTTCCTCCGTCCCCAAAGGGGGCAGTCGATGGCGCTCGCCACGAAACCGGCCCGTCTACTACGTTTGACCCGATACCCCTGACCATAGCCGCGTTTCATGAAAAACCGCGGGCAATTTACCTGCGGTTTTGTTTTTGCGTTGTTCGCCATGGTTGAGGGTAGCAGCCTAAACGTAGTAGATGGGCCCATTTCGTGGCAAACGGGTCACGTGGCAGCCCTCGCAAGGCCAAAATGACCCGTTTTCCTCCGTCCCCGGGAGATCAAGGGCTGTTACGGATATGGTGCCATTTCAAAACTATGCCGGATTACGGGGCTAAAGTCGGGACCCTCATCCATACCCTCATTTTTTGAAAAATGGCAGGCTATCTACCTGCGGTTTTGTTTTTGCGATTTTCGGTATGGCCGAGGGTCCGCTATCCAGCCCCGTAATCCGGCATAGTTTTGTTCGTGGCGGCCCAACCGCGCGTTTAAGTGCGGGGCCGGTGGGGCAAAATTGCCCCACCGGCCCCTATTCCAGTTCTATCCCAGCGTTACTCCGGCTTGGTTTCTACCGTGGGAGTCTTGCCGCCGCAACTGGAGTACGAGCGGTGTCCATAGTCAGGCAGTGCTTGGGGCAGCTTTCGATGCACTCGCCGCACACCACGCAGGCGTACGGGTCGATCGACCACGTTCCGCCCTTGCGATCGACCGCGAGCGCGCCCGCCGGGCAACGCCGCGCGCACATGCCGCAGCAAATGCACACGTCCATGTCGTTGACGATATGCCCGCGCAGGCGCTCGGGCGCCGCGAGCTCCTCCTGCGGATAGCACACCGTAACCGGCTGTTTGACCATAGAGCCCAAGGCCGTCTTGGCAAATGTCAGCAAACTCATGCCTCGCCTACCTTTCCGTGCAGCTAATGCAGGGGTCGATGGTCAAGATGATCATGGGCACGTTGGCAAGGAGCACGCCCTGCAGCGCATGCGTCAGACCCGCCAAGTTTTGCGACGTCGGCGTGCGCACGCGGAAACGGTCCAGATTCTTGGTGCCGTTGCCACGCACATAGTAATACGCCTCGCCGCGCGGCTGCTCAATCACAACCTCGCCGCGCGCGCCGTCGGTCGGTGTGAGCTTGGTACGCCCGCCGATGCCGTCGTGCGGAATCTTGCCGACAAGCTCCTTGATAATGTCCATGGCCTGCGTGACCTCGGCGCAACGCACCTGGCAGCGGGCATAGCAGTCGCCGTCGGTGGCAACGATAGGCTCAAACGCGACCAGATCCGCATAGGCGCCGTCGCCAAACACGCGCACGTCGTAATCCACGCCCGAGGCGCGACCGAACGGGCCGACCATCGAAAGCTCCAGCGCGTCCTTCTTGCTGATCACACCCACGCCATGCAGGCGCTCGCCGCAGCTGTCGTCGTCCAAAAACGTATGCACCAGGGCCTCGTAGTCGGGACGCATGGCATCGAGCGTCTGGACAATTCCGGCCAGCTCGGAGTCCTCGATATCGTGCTTAAGGCCGCCGATCTCGTTAATCGACAGAATCACGCGCCCGCCGCAAGTGCTCTCAAAAATCTTGAGTATCTGCTCGCGCAGGGTCCATGACCGATAGAACAGCGCCTCGAAGCCAAAGGCGTCGGCGAGCAGACCCAGCCACAGCAGATGCGAGTGAATGCGCGAAAGCTCGTGCAGAATGGTGCGGATATACTGCACGCGACCAGGCACCTCGATGTCGAGCATGCGCTCGCAGGCGCTGGCATAGCCGCAGCTGTGGCCCACGGCGCAGATGCCGCAGATGCGCTCGACGATGTAGCCAAACTGATGCATGTCGCGCTTTTCGGTGAGCTTCTCGAGCCCGCGGTGCACAAAGCCGATCTGAGGAATTGCCTCGATGACGCGGTCATCCTCGATCACCAGGTCCAGATGAAGCGGCTCGGGCAGCACCGGGTGCTGCGGGCCAAACGGAATAACGGAGCGATGTGCCATGGACCTTACGCCTCCTTTTTCTGCTTGTCGCGGGCGACCTTGGCGGCAAGCGCCGCGCGGACCTTGGCCGCTTTCTCGGGATCCATGGCGGCGAGCTTTGCCTCCATCTCGGCAGCCTTGAGCGCGGCCTTCGCAGCAGTTTCATCGTGCTGAGCATCGGAGCCGGCAGCCGCAGCGGGCTGAGCGACGACAGCGCCCACAGCATCGCCAGCGCCCGCGACGCCCTCCCCCGCAGCGGCCGTGGCAGCGGCGGCCTTTTCGGCCGCGGCCTTGCGCGCCTTGGCCTCGGCGGCGGCACGAACCTTCATGGCCTTCTCGCGCGCGGCCTTCACCTCGGGTGTGATAACGCTCATGGGCTCGGCAGTCGAAACCTGGTAGAAAAAGCCCTTAAAGTCGATCTGCATATCGGTGATGACGAGACCAAACAGGTCGTGGGCCTCATTTTCAAACGGGAACACCGCAGGGTAATACGAGCTGATGGACGGAATCTCCTGGTACTGGTCGATGCCCTCAACCACCAGGTTCTCAATCGCATAGCTGCCGTCCTGCGCAATATGCTCCTGAGCAGCACGAACGTCGATAAACGTATAGACCAGACGATACGATCCGTCGTCGACGTTGCGCTCGGCGTGCATTTGCACAAAGCGCGCGTCGACGCCCTTGAGCGCCTGGACATGCGACAGGAGCTCGTCAATCCCGACGGTGGTATAGATAGCCTTTTGCATTACTCGGCCTCCTTTGCAGCGACGGGCGCTGCGGGCTTCTCGGCAGGCGCGTCGCCGGCCTCCGCAGCAGCCACAAACCCGTCCTCGCCCAGCTCAACGCCGCCATCCCAGGTAGCAGCGCCGCCCACGGTAAGCGGATCGCCGCCAGCACGCATCACGGCCTCCTTCTGATCCAGGATGCCGCACGCCTCCACAATGGCATCGATCACGGTCTCGGGGCGAATGGCGCACCCGGGCGCGTACACGTCCACGGGAATCGCGCGGTCCACGCCACCGATCACGTTGTAGGCGTCGCGGAACACGCCACCCGAACACGCGCAGATGCCGCACGCCACCACGCACTTGGGCTCGAGCATCTGGTTGTAGATCTGGCGCACGACAGGCAGGTTCTGGGCATTGACCGACCCCGTCACCAAAAAGATATCCGCATGCTTGGGGTTGCCGGTGTTGACCACGCCAAAGCGCTCCGCATCGAACAGCGGCGTGAGCGAGGCCAGCACCTCGATATCGCATCCGTTGCAGCTCGAGCCGTCGTAATGAATAACCCACGGCGAGCGCGACATTTTATGATCCATGGATGCCGCCTCCTAAATAAACACGTCGACGAGGATGGGCATAAGGTTGAGTAGGCCAAACACCAGCGCCACGCCCCATCCGAGCCTAAAGCAGCTGCGCCAGGTGCTGCGTGCGAAGGTGTTGTCGATCAGGACCTCGACAAAATACGTCGCGGCCATCACGACCAGGGCTACGACCCAGCTCACCGGGTTGTTCCAAACAAAGAACATGCCCACCCACATCAAAAACAGCACGGTCTCGCACCAGTGCATAAGGGTCATCTTGGCCAGCGTGCCGCCGCTCATCTCGGTGGCGACGCCCTGGACGATCTCCTGATGCGCGTGATGCGAGTACGAAAGGTCAAACGGCGACTTGCGCAGCTTGATGGTAAGCACCGCGAGCAACGCGAGGAAAATGGGTGCGCTGTACACGATGATGGGGGCCGACTGCCCCGTCACGGCGATGGAATCGAAGCTGTCGGTGGCAAGGTACAGGCCCACGCTCATCAGCAGAACGGCGGGCTCGTAACTCATAACCTGCAGCAACTCACGGTCGGCGCCGACCTGGGCAAACGGGCTTTGCGTCGAGGCGGACGCCAACACCACAAAGATCGCGGCGAGGGTAACCATAAAAGCGCACAGCAGCGTGTTGGAGCCCGACACAAAGATGCCGCCGCCCACGACAGTGAAGATGAGCGCGCACGCCATGTAGGTATCGTCCATGGTGTTTACGCTGGCGGGGGCCTTGCGCAGCAGCTTGGCAACGTCGTAGAAGGGCTGCAGCAAGCGCGGACCCACGCGGCCCTGCATACGGGCCGAAAGTTTGCGGTCAACGCCGTCGATCAGGCCGCCCACAAGCGGCGCCAGCAGGGCAAACGCCACGGTGCCAATAAAAATGCCCACGACGCCCGAGCCTTCGAAATACTTGCCGCGCAGCACCGAGGGCGCGCTCATGGCAAGCCGCTCGGGCCCAATCCACGCGCAACACAGCAGCGCAAACAAGATAATGCTGCAGCACACGACGCTGCCCGCGGGGCCAATACGCTTCTCGCCAAGGGCGTCCTCCGAGTACCAATTGCGCTTTTCGGCCTTTACCTCGCGACCCATCGAGCCGCGGAAATGGCGATATTTATCGGTTCCCACGCCCGAAAGATATACGTTTACGTGCGGTTTGTTGCTCACGCGGAATGAAGTCAGCAGCACCACAGCGATAAACGCCACGATAACCACCATCAGATACATGGCGTCCTTGCCAATAACGTACGGCACGCGGCCAAACACCATGGCCAAGTAAGGCGACACCAGACCGCTCGAGATAACCGGAAACGCCACGCAGCACAGAATCAGCAGCGCGGCGATGGTGTTGAGGGCCATCCATTCGGTCTTATGGACATTGACCTCAACGTTTTGAGCCGTGGGGTCGACGCCCGAAAGCTTGGCAAGCCACTTGCCCCAGAAGAAGAACGTCGCGGCCGAGCCAAAGGCCAGCACCATGATCATGAGCACGTTTCCGGTCTGGGCAAACGCCACCAGGGCGCCCCACTTGGACACGAGCATGCCAAACGGCGCCACAAACATGCCCATGATGCCCAGCATCATCAGGCGCGTCAGGTGCGGCATGCGGCTGAACATACCGTCCATGTCCTCGATATCGCGGCTGCCGATATGATGCTCGGCCGTGCCCACGCACAGGAACAGCAGCGACTTGGCCACCGTGTGGAACAGGATCAGGAAGATGGCCGCCCATACGGCCTCGGGCGCGCCGACACCCAAGCAGGCACTAATGAGGCCCAAGTTGGAAATGGTGGAGTACGCGAGCACGCGTTTGGCGTTGCTCTGCGAGATGGCCATGAGGGCAGCGAGCAAAAACGTGATGGCACCCACACTCGTGACCATAAAACCGGTCACAGGATAGATAGCATAGAGCGGGCTCAGCTTGACCATCAGGAACACGCCGGCTTTGACCATGGTTGACGAGTGCAGCAGGGCGCTCGTGGGCGTGGGGGCAACCATAGCACCGAGCAGCCAAGTGTGGAACGGCATCTGTGCGGCCTTGGTGAGTGCGGCGAGCGACAACAGGATGACCGGCATCACCAGCAGTGCGGATTGCGCGGTACCGGCGCCGGAAAGCTCGATCATGCCCGAGATGGTCAGCGGCATGCCGTTAACGTGCAAGAACATAAGGCCCGCCAAAAACGCGATACCGCCCAGCATGTTAAGGATGATCTGGGTAAAGGCGTTCTTAATGGCCTCGGGCGTGCGCGTGTAGCCAATCATAAGGAACGAGCACACGGTGGTGATTTCCCAGCCGCAGAACAGCCACTCAAGGTTGTCGCTCGTCACGATGACGAACATGGCCGAGAGGAACAGGAACATAAGCGCCAGGAACTGCGGGCGACGGTCGGGCGCGGTCTGCCCGCGCAGCGCGGCCTCGTGCTCGTCATGGGCCTGGAAGTCCTTCATGTAGCCCAGGGCATACACGCAGATAAGGCTACCGACGATGCCGACGGCGAGGACCATGATCACGCTCATGTAGTCCAGGTAGAGCGGCGTCGCCGTGACGGCTTCGGCCGCGGGCAGCGTCATGGCTGCAAAGGCGAGCGAGCCCACCAGTTGGACTATGCCGAGCACCGTGGTGAGTGCGTTCCTATATTTGTACGCGTTGTACAGGATGACGGCGCACAGAATTACGTCGATGACGGAGCTGATGATCGAGAGCACATGCGAGGTGCCGGGGGCAACCTCAAAGCTCTGCGGACCCGTGCCAAAAAACATGACGGCGACTACAACTGTCACCGCCATAATAATGCCGGAGCCTATGAGCCCCACCGCATCGCGGGCGCGGTCACCGCGCGCGAGCAGCATGCCCAGCGCCGGTACCAGCGGAAACAGGGTAAGGAAATACAGTAGCGTCATACCATCACTCCCCCATGCAAAAACGCTGCAATTGTTTAACGTTATAGCTCAATTGAGGAGTAGCGACGGCAGGTTTTCGGTCAACTGGGGAGTTTTAGGCGTACGGGGCAAGGGTACGTCCGCATTGGAGTAGAGGGGCGGCAAGAAAAATGCGCCCCCGTGGGCGCACCATCCCGTTCGCTATTCCGCCTTTTTAACGCGCGGCTTGCGGCCGCGCGGCTTATCGACCAGTGCGGACTCACCGCTCTCGCGGTACTGACGGCACCAAGCCTTGACCGAAGACTCGCTGGGAATTTTGTGCTTGATCATGGCCTCGCGAACCGTCAAGCCGTTTTCCAGACGGTCCTTAACCACAGCGAGCTTTACGTCGTACGAATAGGCGTGATGATGCGAACCGGCATTGAGAACGGCGTCGGCACCGCCCACGGCATACGCGCGGGCCCACTGACGAGCCGTGGCCTGGGGAATGCCAAGCTCCGCGGCGAGGGCGCGATGACCGACCCCCTCTTGGAGGATCTCGACGGCGCGCTGCCTAACCTCAGGCGCATGCGTGCGAGTCCTAGTTGCTTCCGACATACCTGCCACTTCTTAGCCTTAACCGTTAATCTGCTTTCTTACGTGCACGCTAGATAGTAGCATTTTGCTGTTTGCTCAAAGCAGTTAATTAAAATAGACGCGGCATTATCTGGGCATTTGACACCTATTTACGACGTTTCTTTATCGATTATTTACGCTGGTAGCTAGCTCGCAGCTAATCGTCATTCGTTTGCCAACAAAATTGGCATCTCTTTATGTCCTTTGGTCTAGAGGGAATAATTATTAACCCCTCCCCCAATAATTTTGAGCGGCCTGCAGGGCAGTGACGCCTCACTCCTCATGATTACCGCGCATTGCCATCCACCCGAGCAAAACAAAAAGGACGGGACCTGCTGCGCTTGCAGACCCCGCCCCGGTTGACACCCGATGGGACGCAGTCGGGCGAGGCAGGTCCGTGCTACCGCCCCGCCTGGCCGCGATGTTCAACTACAGCTCGTTGGCCGCGTGATATGCCGTGCGGATGGCGCTGGCAATATCGGCGGTGCGCTCGCCCGAGCAGTCGCCCACGCAGGTCACGGGCACCGTCACGCCGTCCAGATCAAACGCGTTGGCCTTGGAGCCCACGGCCATCACCACGTAATCGCAGGCGATCTTCACCGGCTCCTCGGCGCCGTCCTCGGTGGTGCGAACAGCCTCCACGCCCTCGTCGGTAATGGCGGTCAGGCGGGTCTTCACGTGCTGCTCCACGTTGTGCTCTGCAAAGTCGCTCATAATCAGCGGCAGAATGGTCTCGGACTCGCCCGCGGCAATCTTGTCGAGCATCTCCACGATCGCCACCTCGCAGCCGTGCTGCAGCAGGTACTCGGCAGTCTCGGTGCCCACCAGGCCACCGCCAATGACGGCGACGCGGCCCGTAAGCTCCACCTTGCCGGCCAGCACGTCCCAGCTCGAGACGACCTTCTCCGAATCGGCACCCGGAACGGGGATGACCACGTCGTGTGCGCCCACGGCCACAATCGCGGCGTCGGCGGCGTTGAGGTCCTCAGCGGTAGCGGCATGGTTGAGCTCGACCTTCACGCCCAGGCCGGGCAGAATCTTCTCGTAGTACTCGACCGAGCGCATGATCTCGTCCTTGCGCGGAGGCGCGGCCGCCAGCACAATCTGGCCGCCCAGATGATCGCTCGCCTCGTAGACGGTCACGTCGTAGCCGCGCTTGGCCGCCACGCGCGCGGCCTCCAGGCCGGCGATGCCGCCGCCCACCACGGCGATCTTCTTGTCGCCCTCGCCCGGCTTGATGGCGATGGTCGCCTCGTCGCCGTTCTCGGCATTGAGCACGCACGAAATGTACTTGCGGTTTTGAATCGCATCGACGCAACCCTTGTTGCAGTTGAGGCACTCGCGGATGGGCTCACCCGTGGCGGCCTTCAGCGCAATGTCGGGGTCGCACATGAGCGAGCGACCATAGGCGATGATGTCGGCGACGCCGTCTTCCAGAATCTTCTCGCCGGCCTCGACCGAGACAACACGGCCCACGGTTGCCACCGGCACGGAGACCAGGGCCTTGACGCGCTCGGCCACGGGCAGCGTCCAGTTGTAGGGCATGGCGCCCATGGGCGGAATGGTGTCGCCCATGTTGCCGGTGTGGTTGGCCTGTGCGACCTGGATCATATCGATGCCCGCGCCCTCGAGCAGCTTGGCGAACTCGCAGGCCTCGTCGGGCTGCAGGCCGCCCTTGCCGCGCGGCGTGCCGTCGGGGTTCTCCATGATCACGGGGAGCTTGTACTCCACCATCAGCTGCGGCGCGGCTTCCTTAATGGCAGCGACGACCTCCAGCGCGTAGCGAACGCGGTTC
>CAJMPF010000017.1 GCA_905215195.1 uncultured bacterium
GCAGCTCCCCGTAGAGCGGATGGTCTTCGAGCCTAAAGCGCTCAACCTGTTCGGGAGTGTGGCCGCGTACAAAGAGCCACGAGCGATCGATCGGCGTCGCCATGAGCGTGCTGGGCAGCGCGTCGGCGCGGTCGGAAAACACCCGGGCACTCTCGGGATCCTGGAACGCCAGCACCAGATGCGTGTCGCAGTTGCCCATGATGGAGCGTGCGCGTGCCTCGCCATAGAGCGCATCGAGCTGGTTGGTCGACTGCAGCAGCAGCGTTGCCCAGATGTTGCGGCTTCGGATAATCGAGAGCACGTTGTCGATCTGGGGGATCTGCAGATTTGCGAAGTCATCGAGCATAAAGCTCACGGGCACGGGCAGGCTGCCGTCGGGCTGCCTATCGGCCTCACGAATGAGGCCCATAAACGCCTGCGAAATAAAGAGGCCGGTCAGCGGATCGAGATTGCGGTCAATATCGCTCACGGTTACAAACAGGGCGCAGGGGGTGTGTCCCATGGAAGCGAAGTCCACCTGATGGCACTCACGATAGAGCTGTGCCGCACCGTCGAATCCCAGACACATGACCTTTTCGGCAAGGATGCCGACGATGCTCGCGTGCATGCGCTCGGCATTTTGCGTAATGGCGTAGCGCCGCCATAGCGAGAGGGCATAGCTTTGGGGGTCGGTCGTGATCAGGTCGTCAAACAATCGACCCGTGGCACCGTCCTGCAGGTGCTCGATCAGCTTGATGACCGAGCTGATCGTCTGCTCGTCGGCGGGTAGCTGTTCGGTGACGTAGGCGATAAGACACGACAGCAGGTTTGCCGCCGCATGATCCCAAAAAGGCTGGTTGTTGTCCTCGATGGGGCAGATGGCCTTTGCCACCGAGAGGATGTCCTGCTGGTTGGGTCTGCCGTCCGCCTTGCGGCGAATGTGCCTCAGGGGGTTGTAGCCGCAGCGCTCGATGCCGGGCGCAAGGGCCGGGACGGTGTTGAGGTCGGCGAAGTTGAGACATTGCACGCGGTAACCGTGGGCTGCCAGCACGGGTCCCACTTCGCGACAGAGCGTGCCTTTGGTGTCGAGCACGATGTAGCTTGCGTTCATTTGCAGCAGGTTGGGCTTGAGGACGTTTCGGGTCTTGCCGGCTCCCGAGGGGCCGATCACAAGTGCGTTGTTGTTGAGCCCCGTTTGGCGGGTGTCGCAGGAAAGCGTTCGATCCTTGGCGAGGATGGTGGACGATGCGGACTCAGATGCGGCGAGGCGGCTGGCGAGGTTAGACATGGGCGACCTCCTTAGTGGTCGAGAGGATTTCGTGGGCAAAGCCGAGCTCGACGGCGCGCTCGGCCGAAAGGTAGGTGTCTTTTGCAGTGAGGGACTGGATGCGCTTGGGCGTGAGGCCGCTGCGGTCCGAGAGGATTTGCGTGAGGGTCTTGCGGGTCTGCATGAGACGCCGGCTGGTTTCCTGCAGCGCAAGTGCCGAGCCGCCTGCCCCCTGGGGGATCAGCGGGTCGTGAATCATGAGCTCTGCATGGGGCGCCATACGGCGATCGTCGCCGCCCATAAAGATCACGGCGCCCATGGATGCGGCGAATTCCAGGCAGACGGTGCGGATGGGGCACGATGCGAGGCGGATGGCGTCATAGATCGCAAGACCCGATCGCACGCTTCCGCCGGCGCTGGCGACAAATATGGTGATGGGGCGGCTGGGGTCGGTGGCATCGAGCAGGCGGATCTGCTGGCATAGGTCGTGGGCCATCGGGGTTTCGATGTTTCCCATGACGGAGAGCTCGCGACGGGCGAGCATCTCATCGTAAATGCTGGTGAGCGTGATACCTCGGGCGGATTCACGCATGGTGAGGGGGCTGATGATGGGGGAATGATTGGTGTCCATGAGGACTCCTTTCTGTTGGTTGTGTTGTGGAATAGGATTGTTGCCCGCGGAGGGGCTGGCGGGCTACAGGGTTCGTCCGAGCCTGAGATCGAGCTCGGTTGTGGGGCAGGCTGCCTGTTCGTGCGGCTCGCAAGCGCCAAGGGCTCCAAAGCGATGGAGCGTTGCGACGGGCGTGGTGTAGGCGAGCCGCAGCTGATGCTCGACAGGGGCACATCCGTCATTTTTGTAATGAGCCGCGTAGTACTGCGCGATGCCGGCGTTCATCTCGCTGCCATTGCGATGGCGCTCAAACTGGCGTCTGCAGGTCTCGATGATCTTTGCTACCGACTTGGGTGCCGTCGCGGGAACAAGGGCGAGATAGCCCTCAAATAGTTCGTTGATGCTCAGGAGGCACAGCAGGTCGATCAGCGTCCTTATGGCTGCTCCCTCGGCGGAAAAGTGCGCGGTCATGCGGTTATATCGGTTGCGGTCGACGATGGCCACATGGGGTCTTGGAGTTTTCTGCCCCGTGGTCCCGGGTTTTTGCCGCGCCTGTGTATTGAGCTCGACGTTGCAGCGCTTGAGGCCGTCCAACGGAAGGAACAGTGCGGTGCGCAGGGTGCTCCGCTTGCTTTCGAGTTCATGACGCTCGTCGGGTTCCCATTCGAGCTTGAGTTTCGTGTCGAGCGCCGTAAGCATATGGGCTAGGCAGCCTACGGTAAGAACGTACGAATCGTTGTCGCGTTTTGGGGCATAGGGGTCTGTCAGCTTGCGAATGTCGGGGTCGCCCATGATCTTTGTGCAGCGCTTCAGCAGTTGAGGGTGATCGGCCAAGATCGTCGCGAGCGGTAGCGACGCGTAGTTCTTGATGGTCGCGGCGGCAAAGGCGGCGTCATATTCGTTTGCATATGCTCGCTCAATGCGGGCATCCAGAATGCTTTTCTTATCGCCGTCTTCAGCGTGGTGGTTTGTCATAGCTTCTCCAATCGGTTGATGTTCGTGCTGTTTGTTGATGTGTTGGTTGTCGTGAGTGATGTGCTTGCCGTGGGTGATGTGCTGACGTTGGGGTGCTATGCGGTTTTCAATGAGCCCGTGAGGCAGTTGCTGCAGGGGTGGGATGGAACGGCCCATGCAAGGCGGAAGGCATCGTGCTCAAAATCGAGACAGCAATGCCCTGGGTGCCTCACATGTGGCAGTTACCTCATTAAGTTGTCATTGCGTTTGGGGTTGTACTTTGCCGATCTTCCTTCTCTTACACGCTAAAACTCAAACTTCATATGCTCGATCTACTTAAAACCGCAAAGGCGGTCTTTTATGAACTTATATGTCGGAACGCGTCTTTGCAAGTACTTTTTTGCCTTTGTTTCAAATGGGGTGGTTTTGCAACCGTCACGCGCCACGCTATGCAAGCGTGTCCCGGCTCGGATAAGATGGTGCGATCGAGTTCTACCGCGCTCACCGCAGTAGTCTTTGTTGCTGAGATAGGTCATGGCCGAAAGGGGCCCGTATCCCAACAGATACGGGCCCCTTGCTATTTAAATGGGCATGAGGGTGTATTGAGGGGGGGGGATGTCTTGCTGTCGGCATCCGCCTGCGGTGCCATTCGCTGCCGTAAATTATACGTTTACGGCTAATTTCATACCACTTGTCGGAATGCGGACGCTGTCCTTGCATGCCGGGCGTACATTGAACGTGGTTTTTCGCGTGAAACCACGAATCGGTTGTCGGCCCTGAACAAGGAGGCCCAGCATGACGCTTGCCAAACCCATCAATAAATACATCGACTATATCGATGCCCCCGAGGACACGTTTGAGCACTATGTCGAGAAGGCGTTAAAGTACAACTTTCGCTGCGTATTTGCGAACCTGCAGGAGTACGAGACGGGCCGCGCCATGCTCGAGGGCTCTGACATCATCCTTGCCGGCGCTATCGACTTTCCCCAGGGCACTATGACGCTTGAGGAGAAGCTTGCGAGGTTTGAGGAATACGCTGCGTGTGGCTTTACCGAGATTGACTACGTTTTGAATCAGGGGTCGATCGAGAACCGCGATTTTGATGCCATCGAGCGCGAGATGACTACCATTGCTGATTTTTGTCGCGCGCATGGCATCACTGACAAGGTAATCGTCGAGATGTGCAAGCTGGACGGCGACGACGCCGCCAAGCGCCGTGTATGCGAGATCGCGCTGGAGGCCAAGCCGGGATTCCTTAAGACGTCGACCGGCAGAAGCTTTGGCGGTGCTAAGCTCGAGGACGTGCGGCTGATGCACGAGGTGCTCGGCGATGCCGTGGCAATCAAGGCGGCGGGCGGTATCCATAATTACGAAGAGGCTTGCGCATTCATCGAGGCCGGCTCCAGCGCGTTAGGTGCATCGGCGGGCATCGCGATCGTCGAGGGCGCACCGACGGATGAGCGTCGCTAGCAGACGTATTTGACCTGAGCGATAAAGCTTCACGACCACACGCCGTTCATGTTCGGGACAATATGACATTTTTCCCGTTGCAAACGGAGTCGCGGTGGCTGTTCTGTATGATGACTCAGACAAGGTTATTCAATGACAGGGAGGCATATATGGCAATCAAAGCCATCGCGATGGATATCGACGGTACGCTTACCAACGATCAGAAAGTGATTAGCCCGCGTACGCGCGAGGAGCTGCTCGCGGCGCAGGAGTCGGGCATTAAGCTCATTTTGGCTTCGGGCCGTCCCGCATGGGGACTACATGCTCTGGCGCAGGAGCTCGACCTTCAAAACCATGACGGTCTGCTGGTTGCCTTTAATGGCGCGCATGTGGTCGACGCTCAGACCGATGAGGTCCTTTTTGACCAGGCCATGCCGGCTGACGAGCTGCACCGTCTGATTGATCACCTGCAAAACTATGATGTGATCCCCATGATCTCGCTCGGGCGTGACCTGCATGTAGAGGACTCGTATCGCTGCATGATTACACTGCCGGACGGCTCGCAGAAGAATATCGTCAAATACGAGCGCGATGCCTGCGACCTTAAGATTCGCGAAGTCGAGAGCCTTCATGAGGTGGCGGATGCTTATCCCGTGGACAAGCTGCTGACGGCGGGCGATCCGGCCTACCTGCAGGCGCATCACGAGGAGATGTACGCGCCCTTTACCCAGACGCTTTCGGGTATGTTTACGGCCGACTGGTACTTTGAGTACACGGCGCCCGGTATTGACAAGGCCCGCGCGCTCGAGGGTGCCCTGCCCAAGCTCGGCATCGATGCCAGCGAGGTCGTCTCGTTTGGCGACGGCCAGAACGACAAGTCTATGATTGAGTGGGCCGGCACCGGGGTTGCCATGGGAAACGCCATCGATGAGGTTAAGGCCGTGGCCCAGATGGTGACCGCCAATAATAACGAAGACGGCATTGCGGTGGCGCTGGATAAGCTGCTGGGTTAGAATCGCCGATTAATGCATGGTTCGGGCGCCTGCTCGCGGGCGTCCTTTTGTTAGGGAGGGTGCCGTGTCCGCATTTCCGTTCGACGCTGTTATCTTTGACATGGACGGCGTCATTGTCGATACCGAGTATTACTACCTGGGCGAGACTGCCGCGTTTGCCAAGGAGCTTGGGCTTAACTTGACTCAAGAGGAGTTGAACGGGCAGGTTGGTACCTCGCATCAGTTCTTCCTGCGTATGCTGGTCGATTGGTTTGAGCGCGCCGGTAGGGGGCATTTCACTGGCGAGGAAGCGTTGGCCCGTTGGGACGAGTGGGCGCATAAGCGTCCGCGCGACTATCAGGCTTTGATTAACCCAGGCGCCGTGGATACGATTCGAGAGCTGCCGCGCCGTGGCGTTCGCGTGGCGCTTGCCAGCTCGTCTCCCATGGATAGCATCGAGGAAGTGCTCAATGCGTGCGGGCTGGCGGATGCCTTTGAGTATGTGGTGAGCGGCGAGCAGTTTAAGGAGAGCAAGCCCGAGCCCGACATCTACCTGCATGCGCTGGACCTGCTGGGGCTGCCCGCGAATCGCTGCTGCTGCGTTGAGGATTCGGTGCCTGGCATCACCGCTGGCAAGCGAGCCGGCCTGACAGTTATTGCCAAGCGCGAGGAGCGCTTTGGCTTTAGCCAGGATGCCGCGGACAAGATTATCGACCAGCTGCCGGAACTGCTCACGCTTTCTTAGAAGCGCGGTAGTTGCGCGTTTTTCGGGTCAGATGAGTAAATCCCCGACATTTTGGTGCGGCAGCAAGCATACTTTATGCTAATGCGGGCTTAAGGGCTTGTTGAATGCCCTTAAGCCCGCTTTTGACTTAATTGGGCTGGGAGAGGGTATATGCCACCGACTGAAGGACTAACTGACGGTAAAGCAGCGATACCGCTGTACCAACAGGTTATCGATATCATTAAAAACGAAATCAATTCCGGTGCCTACAAGGCGGGCGCGCGGATACCCAACGAATTCGAATTGGCTGAGAACTATAAAGTTGGCCGCGTTACCGTGCGACGCGCTATTGAGGAGCTCGTCCAGCAGGGCTATCTAACGAAGCGGCAGGGGAAAGGCACGTTTGTCAACGCCCCCAAGCTTAAGCGCAAGATTCGCCAGAAGGATGACGTCCAGAGTTTTTCGGACGCATGCCGCGTTAACGGAATGGAGCCGGGGGCGTGCGTCATTTCGAGAAAGATACTGCCGGCGGATTCTACCGAAGCGCAGTTCTTTGGTGTTCCCGTTGGAACTGATTTGATTTGCGTTGAGCGTGTACGTACTGCCGATGGAGTCCCCGTCATGCTCGAGAACAACATATACGTTTACGAGGACAACGCCTATCTATCAACGGCACCTCTATCTAACCAATCCATTTTTGAGTTCGTGCGCAACCGGACGGGCCGCACGCCCGCGTTTACCGACCCGTGCACGCTCGAGATCGCGTGCGCGTCGCCCGAGGTCGCTCGACTGTTGGCAGTTCCCGTTGGCGAACCCTTGTTTTATATGGAAGCCTTCTTTTTCGATGAGCAGCGGCGGCCGTTTATCATCGGTCGTCAGCGGATCGTTGGGTCTCGCTACGTTTTTGACATCTAGGACATTGCGAATGGAAGCGCCCGGTGGATCATCTCACCGGGCGTTTCCATACCGTTCACGGCGCAAACGCAACCGTTCAACCGCGTTGCGGCAATCAGTTTGAAATTATCTTGATGAAGGAAAAAGCTGCTGGTAATCTATGGGACGTCATAGAACGTTTGCATTGTGCAAACGTTGAAGCGAGATGCGATGCAGTCTCGAGTTCTTTGGAGGTATCTATGTCAGATACGAAGGCGAAGAAGACAAACAGACGTTTTAAGTTCAAATTACCGCATGTCTATACGATCATGTTCTTGCTGATCGTTGTCTTTGCGGTCCTGACTTGGATCGTTCCCTCTGGTCAGTATCAGCGCAAGACGATTTCGACAGCGGCGGGCGAGCGTGAAGTCGCCGTTGCTGGAACCTATGAACAGGTCGATAAGAACTACACCGATTCCGAGACCGGCGAGACCATCAATCTGGGCCAGGATATCTTCGCGGTCCTGCAAGCGCCCACCAAGGGCATCCAGGAGGCTGCCGACGTCGTTGCGTTCGTCTTATTGATTGGCGGATCGTTCGCAATCATCACCAAGACCAACGCTTTGAATGCCGGCATGAGTCGTGTGATTAAAAAGCTCAAGAACAAGGACATCCTCATCATTCCCATCACGATGACGTTGCTGTCCATTTGCGGCACTACGTTTGGTATGTCTGAGGAAGCCCTGCCGTTCTATGCCATCTTCATTCCCATCATGATGGGTATCGGTTATGACTCGATGACGGCATTCATCATCTGCTTCCTTGGTCCTAACCTGGGATATTGTGCTTCGACCATCGACCCGTTTAATGTTTTGATCGCCCAAGGCATCATTGGCATCGAGGGCAATCCGCAACTGTGGCTGCGCGCCGTTTCTTGGGTTATCTTCACTGCCGTCGGTATCGCATGGGCCATGCGCTACGCCATGCGCGTCAAGAAAAACCCCGAGTCGTCCATTGTGTACGAGGACGATAAGCTCAAGCGTATTGAGTTTTCCGTGACCGATGCCTCCATCGAGGAAGAGTTCACTATCCGTCAGAAGCTCGTGCTTATCGATTTTGCTTGCGGTATGGGCATTATCGTCTGGGGTCTTGTTACCCAGGGCTGGTACATGAATGAGATTTCCGCCGTGTTCCTTGGCATGGGCTTGCTTGCCGGTATCCTGGGCGGCCTTGACCAGCAGACGATCGCAGAGGAGTTCGTTAAGGGTCTCGCCGACTTTGCGTACGCTGCCATCGTTATCGGTATCGCTCGCGGTATTCTGGTCATCGCCGAGGGCGGCATGATCATCGACACCATCCTCCAGGCGCTCGCTACCGCGCTTGCCGGTGCACCCGCCGCCGTCTACACCACGTTTATGTATATCGTCCTTGGCCTGCTCTCTTTGCTGGTTCCCTCGAGTTCTGGCCTGGCGGCGCTCACCATGCCCGTTATGGGCCCCCTGACCGAGCTCATGGGCCTCAATCCCGAGGCGGCCGTCACCGCGCTCCAGTTTGCCAACCAGACCATCAACACCATCAGCCCCGTGGCGGGCATGACGGTCGCCGGTCTTGCCGTGGCTAGGATTTCGTTTGGCCAATGGTGGAAGACCATTTGGAAGTTCTTCATTTTCATGGTCGTCTTTGGCCTGATCGTAACGGCAATCTCTGGCATGCTTCCGGTGTAGGTGGTTGTGATGTCTGATCGTTTGACGGTCCTGACGTCTAAGAGCGTCTTTACCGGTACGGGGGACCTGCCGTTTGAAGGTTTCGTAGCGGTCCGTGGCAATCGAATTGAGGCTGTTGGCACCAAGTGTGAGGTAGCTTCGTATTTGACCCAGGCGGACGAGGTAGTTGACCTGGGCGACCGCACCGTCATGCCTGGCCTGATCGATGTACATACCTTCTATACAGGCTGGGCGCTGCGGACGTTGGGGTCTGATCTGTCCGGCATCGCTGATGCCAAAGAGGCCGTGTCGCTCTTGCGTGCATGGAAAGAAGATCATCCGGATTGCGCGGCGGCTTTTGGCCACAACCTACCCGAAACGTTGGCATCGGATGCCGAGAACGCAAATACAGCAGCTGTGTTTGACGATTGTTTTGGCGATATCCCCGTCGTCTGCTTTACATCGGGTGCGGAGACCTGCGTTCTCAATGCTGCCGCCAGTGCGCGATACGGCTTTACGCCCCAGGCGTGCTATGCCGAGAAGATCTGGCGCATGATGAGCGATTTCCTCGCGCTGCCCGAGGTGCGTGCCGGGTATTCGGACTACATGAGCATGCTTAACGAGCGCGGCGTTACCGCCATCAAGGAAATGGCGTTTGATGACTACTACGGCTTTGCCGACGAAATGGCTCGCCGTGAGGAATCTGGTGAGCTGACGGTTCGCGTCTCTATGATGTCGCAGCCGGTGGGCGCCGGTGCAAATCTGGCATATGCCCGCGAGGCGCGAGAGCGCTTCCGGGGACCGTTCGTTCGTTTTTCTGGCTTCAACCGTATGACCGATCGCGGCGTATGGGCGGGGCTTGCCGAGATGATAGACCCCTATGAGGACTCGGCCGATGCGGGCGCTGCCGGCAAGACGGTCGTCGAGGAACCAGAGTGGGATCTGATTGAGAGCGAGCTGCGTGCAATTGATGCTGACGGCTTCCGATATTCCTTGCATTGCCAGGGCGATGGCGCCGTTCGTCGCACCGTGGCACTCTATGCCTCGCTGCCTCGAGACGAGCATGGACGGATGCTTCGTCGCCATGCGATTACCGATCTCGAGAACTCTGACCCGACCGATCTTGTCAAGTTTGGCAAGTTAGGTGGAATTTGCGAGGTCTATCCGCAGATTCTGACGCTGGACCGGCGCGAGGATTGCCTATCGATGATGCGTCGACAAATTGGCGAGACGCGACTTTTGCACAGCTGGAATCGCCGCGGCATGGAAGATTCCGGATGCACAGTGTGCTGTGGCACGGATTTGCCGCTGTTGATTCCGAGCTTGGGCGAGTCAATCTACAGTGCGTGCGGCGGATACTTCGACGACGGACTGCCCGTGAATGAGGTCAACACGCTGACGCTTGTCGAGCTCTTGTGCGCTTGGACTGCCGGGGGAGCGTACGACCTGATGCGCGAAGACGAGCTGGGTACGCTTGAGGTTGGCAAGCTTGCCGATATCTGCGTGCTCGATCGGGATGTGTTCGACCTCGATTATCGCGACGCACGCGATCTTGCGGTTGATATGACGATGTCGGACGGACAAATCGTGTTCGATCGAAATAAGGAGGCATAAGATGTCTGAATCCAAACCGACGCTGCGCCGCGAGCAGATTGCGGGCATGAATATCCACTACATCATGTGGTCGCTCGATTACTTCCTTGATGTGCAGCAGCGTTTGGGCTTTGAGTCCATTGAGCTGTGGTGCGCAGAGCCGCATGTGACGCTCGACCACACGGGCTACTTTGAGGCTGAGGTCCTGGCGAAAAAGGCTGCAGACCGTGGGCTTAGGTATCGTACTCTGTGCCCCGAGAACGTTGTCTATCCTTGGCAGTACTGCGCACGCAAACCGCTGCATGAACAGCGCAGCTTGGCGTACTTTAAGCACGGCATTGAGCTTGCCGAGGTACTTGGGTGCGACCGCATGTCCATCAACTCGGGCTGGGGCGACTGGGACGAGGACCGCGAGGAAGCCTGGAAGCGCAGCCGCGAGCACTTGTCCATTCTGGCGGAGTATGCCGGCGAGCACGGTCTGGTGCTTACGATGGAAAGCCTGCGTCCCGAGGAGAGCAACCTTGTGACGACGGTTTCCGATGCGAAGCGCATGATTGACGAGGTCGCGAGCCCGTACTTACAGCCCATGGTTGATACAACCGCGATGGGCGTTGCAGGCGAGACGCTCGAGGACTGGTTTGCCGCCTTTGGTGATGGGGCAATTCACGAGATGCACTTTATCGACGGTGACCCGTATGGCCATCTGGTGTGGGGCGATGGCAAGCACGATATGGACGCCTTCGTCGCCACACTCAACGCCCATGGTTTCGACGGCATGCTGGGCCAGGAAATCACGGACGGTCGTTACTACGATGACCCGGCGGCGGCAGATGCCAAGAACATGGCCGCATTCGAGAAATATCTGATTGACTAAAACAACTATCGGCCACGCAACCAACGTCATTGATTGCGGGCCAAATAAGAAAGGAACTGGATATGAACGCACACGATCTGATCAAAGAGGCAATTGCCGAGAAGGGCAAGTTCGACAGCGTCTACTGGATTGCTTGCGGTGGCTCCATGATCGATTTGATTCCGGCTCATGAGCTTCTGCAGCGCGAGGCAACCACCTTCACTTCGTATATCTATACCGCGCGTGAATTCGACATTATGCGTCCGCGTCGTCTGGGCGAGAAGTCCCTGGTCATCGCTTGCAGCCACAGTGGCAACACCCCCGAGGTCGTCGAGGGCTGCGAGATTGCCCTTGCCGCCGGCGCTACGGTGATCGCCCAGACCGACAACGCTGGATCCAAGATTGACTCTGGCAAGTGGACCACGTGGGTCTACCCGTGGGGCGAGGGCGTGCCGCAGGCCGAGGTCCCCGCTGGTATTTCGCTGTCGCTTGCGGCCGAGCTGCTCGATCAGCAGGAGGGCTACGCCGATCTTGCCGATATGTATGCAGGTATCGCCGAGATGGATAAGATTCTTCCCCCGGCACGTGAGAAGGTAAATGCCGAGCTGGGTGATCGCTTTGCCAAGCTTTGCCAGGAGCACGAGTTCTTCTATATTCTGGGCAGCGGTCCCAACTTTAGCCAGACCTACGGTTTCGCTATCTGCTCTCTTATGGAGATGCAGTGGCAGCACTGCAGCTACATCCACTCTGCCGAGTACTTCCACGGCCCCTTCGAGGCTACTCAGGATGGCGTTTTTTACTTCCTGCAGATGGGCTCCAGCGAGTGCCGTGCTATGGACGAGCGCGCCCTGGCGTTCCTTAAGACGCATACCGATACGCTGATGGTGCTCGATGCCAAGGAGTACGGTATGGAAGCCGTGCCGGCGAGCGTCCGTGCCTATCTGGACCCGGTGCTGTTCTACGCCATGAACTGTGAGCTGCGTGCCGCACGCGGCAAGGTGTTTGATCACGATCCCGATTTCCGTCGCTATATGGGTGTTGTCGAGTACTAGAAGGAGCAAAGGCCATGGCATTTAACGTTAACGCGCTCGGATTTGGCGACAACGTCGTCGATCGCTACGAGCATATCCACACCATGTATCCTGGCGGCAACGCGGTAAACTTCGCCGTTTATGCCAAGAAATGCGGTGCCGCACGCTCCGCATACATGGGCATTTTTGGCAATGATGCCGCTGCTGAGCATGTCATTGCAAGCCTCGAGGATGAGGGTATCGAGCTTGACAAGTGCGAGCAGATGATTGGCGAGAACGGAGCGGCTCGCGTGACCGTCGTCGACGGTGACCGTGTCTTCCTTGGCTCCAACGAGGGCGGTATCCGTGGCGATGCGCGCTATGTCCTCGATCGCTTTGACCTTGCGTACATGAAGCAGTTCGATGTGGTTCATTCAGGCAACTATTGCTTCACCGAGCGCGAGCTGCCCAAGTTGAAGGCTGCGGGCGTCACGGTCTCTTTTGACTTTTCGGACGACTCCACCGACGAGTACTACGAGCAGATTGCGCCCTACGTCGATTTCGCTTTCTTTAGTGCGGCGGATGCCGCGAGTGAGGACGAGATTCGCGAACGTCTGGCATGGGTGAAGGGCCTGGGTCCGCGTTTTGTGTCGGCTACGGCGGGCGCCGAGGGCTGCATTGCTTACGACGGCGAGCGCTATTACCGCCAGCTGGCTAAACCGGTAACGGACATGAAGGACACCATGGGGGCGGGCGACTCGTTCCTCACCTCGTTTTTGATGTGCTATCTCGATTCCGCCAAGCGTGGTGAGGATGGCGCCGAGGCCATCGAGCGCGCGCTCGACTTTGCTGCCGGGTTTGCCTCGACCGTGTGCGGTATGGAAGGTTCTTGGGGCCACGGAGCACCAATCGTCGAATAGCCGAGCTGTCCCGGGGAGCTGTATTGGTGCCTTCCCGTGACTCGGTGGTTAAAAAAGCCAAATATGAGTACTGTGACTAATTTAGTCGCAGCAAAATCGACCCCTTCAGACGTGATTTGAGCGTTTGGAGGGGTTTAAGATTGCGAAAATGCAGGATGAGTGACTGTAAAAGTGTTAGTTAATGGACAATCGTAGATTATTCTGGTGGTCGGAAAGCTCAGAGTAATGTATCCATTTCGCTAGCAGTACTCATATTTGACGTTTTTTGACCACAGGGGTTAGCGAAGGCTAAAAACAGAGTGTGCATTCGCTAAAACCGCCGACTCAATATGCTTTGCGTCGCATTTTTTGAGCGAGGCGACGTGTTCTGAGGCGCTTTCGAGCGATCTGATGAGCGACTGCGCGCTTGCTTCTGTGTTTGGCTCGGCCGGCGCATCGGTCTCGAGCAGTAAACGGTCGAGTGGAATTTGTCGTGCGTATTCGCGTCCTCGTTTGGACGCGAGCATGCGTTCGTTGACGGAAAAATAACAGCTCGCATTACGCGCGCGGACGAGTTCGTCCGAAGTACCGCTAAACCAGTGGAAGATGATAGCGGGGGAGTCGGGGTTTGGGATGAGTAGTCCATGCGATTCGAGGACGTCCAGTACGGCTCCTGCCGAACGAACGGCGTGAATTGATATCACGCGCCCAGCAAGAGGATGCTGCACGAGCGCATCGCAGAGCCGGTTAAGTGCCTGTATTTGTAGCGGCTTACTTCCAGCAAAGCGCGCGGAAAAGTCGAGTCCGACTTCGCCGATGTAGCGCTCTTGGACAGCAACTTCGCAAAGCAGATTGACTTCGGCAAAACCGCAGTGGCCATCGGCGAGCCACCAGGGGTGAAGCCCAACGCCGGCGATGATGCCTGGTTGGCGACAGGCGCGCTCGTTTGCGGCCGAAAAGTCGCGCGGATTGACGCCGCAGTCAAATAGACCCAAGCCCAGCGCCGTCGCCTCATCGGCAACGGCGTCCGGGTGAGCCATTAAATCAAGATGGCAGTGTGCATCAAATAACCGGGGCTCCATCTCGGTGCGCTCCGCTAGTCCAGACGTTGGCCATCGGAGCGTACGCGCTCAGTGCCGCGGCCGCTGATCTGGCGGATAACCTCGCCGGCAATCATCTGGCCCATGATGGGCGGCATAAAGCTGGCGGTTCCCAGCTCGGTGCGCTCGTGGATGTTGGAAGGGTCGCGGGGCTGTGTCTTAACCGATTCCTCGCAGCTAAACAGTACATGCAGGCTCTTGATTCCGCGCTTCTTGCATTCTTTGCGCATGATGCGGCTCATGGGGTCACGTACCGTATCGAAAATGTCGGCAAAGCGGAGGCACTCGGGATGGAGCTTGTTGGCCCCGCCCATGGAGCTAACCAAACGAATGTCGTGGTCCTGAGCATATTTGGCAATGGTGAGCTTGGCCGAGATGGTGTCGATGGCGTCGACGACGTAGTCGAGCTTGCCGTCCGTCTGCTCCAAAACGCTCGCGAAGAAATCATCGATGTTGTCGCTCAGCAGGTATTCGGTGCGCTTGATGACGGTAGCGGTAGGGTTGATGTCGTGAATCATAGCCTCCATGACGTCGACTTTGCGCTTGCCGACGGTGCTGTGAAAGGCGATGGCCTGGCGATTGATATTGCTGGGCGCGATGATGTCCTTATCCAGAATGACGAAATGACCGATGCCGCCGCGGGCGAGTGCCTCGCAGCAGTTGGAGCCCACGCCTCCGCAGCCGAGCACTAGCACCGTAGCATCGGCGAGCTTATCGAGTGCCTCGCGGCCCATGATAATCTCGAGCTTGGTGTCGCGTGTCTCGATGGCGGCTGCGGCTGTGGTTTCGGTCATAGATATCCTCCGATGGGGAGTCGGTCGTGTTTTAGCTATCGCCATTATAGGTATTATTGCGATTCCATTTGAGCCCTTGGGCTTGTTGAAATGGGATCGGGATTCGCATAAGATTGAAGCAGATGGCACCCGTTGCAGCGGGTTGG
>CAJMPF010000018.1 GCA_905215195.1 uncultured bacterium
GGCCGTCCTCCATAAAGATGACGCGGTCGGCCACCTGGCGCGCAAAGCCCATCTCATGCGTCACGCAGATCATGGTGATATCCTCCTGCGCAAGCTCAATCATAACGTCCAGGACTTCCTGGACCATCTCGGGATCGAGCGCCGAGGTCGGCTCGTCAAAGAACAAGATCTCAGGGTCGAGCGCCAAGGCGCGGGCGATACTCACACGCTGTTGCTGACCCCCCGAAAGCTCACACGGAACCTTGTTCTCGTTGCCCACAAGCCCCATCTGAGCAATCAATTCATGCGCACGAGCTTCCGCCTGCTCGCGCAGGCGCTTAAGAACGCGGATCGGCGCATCGGTGATGTTTTTCATCACGGTATAGTGCGGGAACAGATTGTAGTTCTGAAACACCAGGCCAAATCGCGAGCGCGCCTGCCTGAGCACATCGCCCTTCGCATAGACCGCGCCCGAACCCGCATCCGTCGCAACGGCAAGGTCGCCAAACGAGAGCGAGCCTCCGTCGAGCGTCTCGAGCAGCGTGGCACACCGCAGCAGCGTGGACTTGCCGCCACCCGAAGGCCCGATAATCGCCACGACCTCTCCACGCTTTACCTCGAGCGAGATATCCTTGAGCACCTCATTGCCGCCAAACGCCTTGCGAGCGTTTTCGATTTTCATCACTGAGTTAGTCATGATAATAGTCCAGCTTCTTTTCGGCGGCGCCCAGCAGCATCTCGACCACAAAGTTAAAGACCCAGTAAATCAGCGCCGCGATCGCAAACGGTACCATGCTCACCTGCGAGGCAACCAGGGCCTTGGCCGTCGAGAACATCTCGCCCACGCCAATGGCAAACGCCAGCGACGTGTCCTTGACCAGCGTGATGATCTCGTTGCCCATCGCCGGCAGAATACGCTTGGCGACCTGAGGCATCACGATATACAGAAACGTCTGCACGCGCGAATAGCCCAGCACCTCGGCAGCCTCGTATTGACCGCGCGGAATGGACTGCAAGCCCGAGCGATAGATCTCGGCAAAGTAACCGGCGTAGTTGATGATGAACGCCACGACGCACGCCGTCCACTTGGAATCGGGCGTGAGCGAAATGCCAAACACGTAGTACGGGGCAAAGTAGATGGCAAACATCTGCAGCATGAGCGGCGTACCGCGCATGACCGAAATGTAGATGCGCGCAATCCAGCGAAGCGGCGCGATTTTGCTCATGCGCATAAACGCCACGGGAATTCCCAGCGGAATCGACCCGAGCAGCGTCAGCAAAAACAACTGCAAACTGACCAAGAATCCCTGGCCAAGCATCTGCATCATGACCTGAATAGACATTACTTGAGCACCCAATTATCGAAAGACAAACCATAGCTTGAATATTTATCGCAGAGGTCCTTGACCGTGCCGTCCTCGTAGAGCGCCTTGAGCGACTCGGCTACAGCATCGGCCGACTTGGTGTCGCCCTTCTTAAAGCCAACGGCGTAGTGCTCGCTGGACAGCGGCTCATCAAGCTGCGTATAGGCATCGGGCTTGGCGGCAAGCTGATACTGGGCAATCGAAAGATCGCACGCCACGGCATCGACCGCGCCGCTCTCGAGCTGCATAAACGCCGTGTTGTACTCACCGATGGTGTCGAGCGTGGCAAACGTCGCCGCCAGATCCTTCTGGTCACCCTCAAGCACATCCTGCGCAGCGGAATCGGTCTGAGTAATCACGGTCTTGCCGGCAAGATCGTCCCAGCTCTTGATGCCCGCATCCTTCTTGACCACGAGCACCTGCTCGTTGAGCATGTACGGCTCGGAGAACGTGTAGTCGTCCTCACGGCCCTCCATGGTAAAGCCATTCCAGATGCAGTTGATGGCGCCCGAGTTAAGCAGCGTATCCTTGGCATCCCAGTCGATGGCCTCGTATTTGACCTCCCAGCCCTGCTTATCGGCAACAGCCTTGGCCAGATCGAGATCAAAGCCGGTGTACTCGCCATCGTCGCCCACAAAGCCGTACGGAGGATAGGACTTATCAAAGCCCACCACGAGCTTCTTGGACTCCGCAGCGCCCTTCACATCCTTGGCTGCAGCAGAACCGGCAGCGGAACCCTTACCGGCACCACCACCGCAGCCTACCAGGCCAAGACCTAGAACCGTAGCGAGCGAACCGGCTAGACCAACAAACTGACGACGAGACATATCGGTATTCATGGTATTCCCCCTTGGTGGCACTTTAGTTAAGTAAAGTGAGTCGTGTAACGTTCAGAATCATACACTTTAGCGTGATAGAGCACAAGGCGAGTTTGCCCGCCGCGTGAGGGGTGTGGGGGTTAAGTTTATCGCGAGTTCCGCACGAACAGGAGGCCACTTAATGTGGCCTCCGTCGTGAGCAGGACTGTAGAGCAGGAAACTTCATCAGTGCACGCCCCACGGGAAACCGGCGGGATGGACCAGTTCAGATGGGGCTTTGATGCATGGGTGGTCTGTTGGTGGGCAAATGGGTATCATACTGTGGTTATTGCATCGACTCTGCGATGCATTGTTGTACGTTCCCGGCGGTCGGTTTGCCAGAAGCGCCCCGTCGGTTGTTCCAGACCCGTTTCGAAGAAAGGAAACCACACTAACCTATGGCAGCTAAAAAATCATCTCCCTTGAAGATCATTCCGCTCGGCGGCCTTGACGGTATCGGCAAGAACATGACGGTCTTCGAGTGCGGCGACGACATGGTGCTCGTCGACGCTGGCCTCATGTTCCCCGACGACTCCCAGCCCGGTATCGACCTGGTGCTTCCTGACTACACCTACGTTCTTGAAAACGAGGAGAAGCTCCGCGGTATCGTCGTCACCCACGGCCACGAGGACCACACCGGTTCGCTTCCGTACCTGCTGCAGGACCTCAACAACAAGGTGCCCATCTTCTCGAGCAAGCTGACGCTTGGCTTTATCGAGGGCAAGCTTTCCGAGTTCCGCATCCGCGCACCCAAGTTCCGCGAGGTCAAGGGCGGCAGCCATGTCAACCTCGGCGGCATTTCGCTCGACTTCTTCTCGATGACGCACTCCATCCCCGGCGCTCTGGGCGTGTTCATCCGCACCAATCAGGGCACCGTTATGCACACCGGCGACTTTAAGCTCGACCAGACGCCCATCGACGGCGTCACGCCCGACTATGCCGCTATCAGCCGCTTTGCCAAGCAGGGCATCGATCTGCTGCTTTCCGACTCCACCAATGCCACGGTTCCCGGCTTTACCAAGTCCGAGGCCGAGGTTGGTCCCAACTTGCTGCACGCCATCAAGAACGCCCCGGGTCGCGTGTTTGTCGCGTCGTTCTCGAGCCATATCCATCGCCTGCAGCAGATCTGCGATGCCGCCCGCAAGTGCGGCCGTAAGGTCGTTGTGACCGGTCGCTCCATGCTCACGAACACCCGCGTCGCGCGCGAGCTGGGCTACCTCAACATCGACGATGCCGATATCATCGATGCCTTCGATATCGATAACCTGCCCGACGACAAGATCGTCGTCATGTGCACCGGTTCGCAGGGCGAGCCGCTGTCGGCCCTGTCCCGCATGGCCAACGGAGAGCACAAGACGCTCTCCATCCACGAGGGCGATACCGTCATCCTCTCGGCAACTCCTGTTCCCGGCAACGAGAAGGCCGTCCAGCAGGTCGTCAACAGCCTGGCCAAGCTCGGTTGCGACGTGTGGGATAAGAACCGCGCTCTTGTCCACGTCTCGGGCCACGGTAGCCAGGAGGAGCTCAAGCTCCTGATGGCCATGGCCAAGCCCACGTACTTTATGCCTGTTCACGGTGAAGCCGTGCATCTGCGCGCCCATGCCCAGCTGGCTCGCAAGATGGGCATCAAGGACGATCATATCTTTATCCTCGATAACGGCGACACGCTCGAGATGCGCGGCGGTATCGTCAAACGCGGTACGCCCGTCGAGTCCGGCGTCGTCTACGTCGACGGCCTGCGTATCGGCGATACCGACCCCATCGTCCTGCGCGATCGCCAGAAGCTCGCCAACGACGGCATGGTCACGGCCGTTGCTATCGTTTCGCTCAAGCACAAGAAGATCGAGGCCATCGAGTTCTCGGGCCGCGGCGTCTCGTTTGCCATCGACGACCAGTTCTCTGAGGATGCCTCCGCGTCCATTATGAAGACGATCGAGAAGGGCAAGTTTAGCTTTACGAGCAGCGGCTCCGATGCCATTCGCAAGGCCGTGCGCGATTCGCTCTCCAACTTTATTTGGAGCCGTACGCGCACCCGTCCGATGATCATCCCGGTCGTCATGGAGGTTTAGTTTGGCGCGCGGATCTGCACAAAACGCCAAAGGCAATAAGGCCAATAACCAACCGGCATCTGCTAAGGGTGCCGGTTCCCATCTGCGTGCCAATAAGGGCCACGAGGCGGACTTCGACGATTTTGAGCCCTTGGTCGAGCCCTCAGCAAATCGCGATATCGCCGGCGTGGTCATCGCCGTTTTGGCGATTGCGTCCTTTATTGCCGTGATTTCGCCGGCGACCGCACCCGTGACGGCTGCGGTTGCCGGTTTCTACCACCTAGGCTTTGGTCTGGGCGCCTACGTGCTGCCGATCGTCATTTTGCTGTTTGCCGCCACGCTCTTTTTAGGTGAGGACTCGCCGCTCAACATTCGCTCGGTCGCGGGCGGAGCCGTGGTCTTTATCGCCGTCGTCTCCATTCTTTCGCTGATGGTGCCGGGTACGAGCGACTCGTGTGACCTTATGTTTACGCCGCAAAATCTGTCCGCCTCGGGTGGCTACATCGGTGCGTTTATTGCGAGTGCGCTACAGAATGCCCTGGGTAAGCCTATCGCGATGGTGGTCCTGTTGGGTCTGGCCGTTGTTGGTTTTGTCATCATCGGCTTTTCGGTGGGTGGCGTGCTGCGCTCTGCTCGCGACCGTGCGGCCGATTTTGCCGAGCGCCGTCGTTCCGACGTCAACGCGAGCCCGTGGGGTGACGACGAAGCCCTGTCGGTGCCCGGCGTTGCCCGTCCGCACCTGAGCATTCTTTGTCAAAAGGGCTCCGATGCTGCCGTGACCACGGTCATGGGCAACGATGTGGACCCGGTTTTGGACAATGACGACGAGGACGAGGATCCGTTTGTCGACGTGTCCGAGGCAGTGGAAGCTGAGCGGGCCAAGACCACATTGTTGCCGCGCCGCCATGCCAAGAAGGGCAAGGCCACACCCAAGTTGAATACAAGTGAGCCCGACCCGTCTTGGTCCGATAGCGAGATTGAGCTCACCGAGGGCGATGACGAGGACGACGAGGCTCCGATTGAGACCGCAAAGACAACTTTGCTGCCGCGTCGCCATGCCAAGCGCCCCCAGGTAACCGGCCAGCTTTCGATGGAAGACGATCCCGATAAGATTGACGAGTCCGAGCCGCCGTTTGCCGTTAATCCTGTCTCGGCAGCTCCGCAGATCCCCGATTTCCTGAAGCATCCCAAGGTTGCCGATACGGCTGTCGCGGGCGCTGTCGAGGTGTCTACTTCTAGCGATGGGGGAGCTGACAATGCCCCCGCAGATAACGAGGGCGAAGAAGAGGATGGCCTCAAGCTTCCGCCGCTCGAGATCCTGCACGCCAACCCGCAGTCGGCTTCCTCCGCGTCTTCTGACAAGGAGCTGGAACAGACTGCCGAGTCACTGCAATCCACCTTGCTTGAGTTTGGCCGCAGTGCCCGCGTGGTCGGCTGGATCGCCGGCCCCACGGTTACGACCTTTAAGCTTCAGCCCGGCGAGGGCGAGCGCGTGAGTAAGATTTCGAGCCTTGAGGACGATATCGCGCTTTCGCTCGCTGCCCAGTCGGTGCGTATCTTTGCCCCGATCCCCGGCACCTCGCTCGTGGGCATCGAGATTCCCAATCGCAAGCGCCAAAACGTCAATCTGGGCGACGTGCTGCCCTATGTTAAGGGCGGTCCGCTCGAGCTCGCCATCGGCCGCGATGCCGAGGGAACGCCGGTTGTCGCTGACCTCGCCAAGATGCCCCACCTGCTTATTGCCGGTACGACCGGTTCTGGTAAGTCGGTGATGATCAATTCCATCATCACGACCCTGCTCATGCGTGCGCTCCCCGAGGACGTTCGCCTGATCATGGTCGACCCCAAGCGCGTCGAGCTCGCGGGCTATAACGGTCTGCCGCATCTCTATGTGCCCGTGGTGACCGAGCCCAAGCAGGCCGCGAGCGCTCTGCAATGGGCTGTGTCTGAGATGGAGCGTCGCCTGAAGGTCTTCGAGCGTCTCAACGTTCGCAAGATTTCGACCTACAACGAAAAGCAGGCCGCCGGCGAGTTTGAACATTACGATAACCCGCCGCAAAAGATGCCCTACCTTGTCATCATCATCGACGAGCTTTCGGACCTGATGATGGTTGCCGGCAAGGACGTCGAGGCGTCGATCGTGCGTATCGCCCAGCTGGGCCGTGCCGCCGGTATCCACCTTATTGTGGCCACGCAGCGCCCCAGCTCCAACGTGGTGACGGGCCTCATCAAGGCCAACATCACCAACCGCATCGCCTTTAACGTCGCCACGGGCATCGACTCGCGCGTCATCATCGACCAGATGGGTGCCGAAAAGCTCACCGGTTTGGGCGACATGCTGTTCTCCAAGGTCGACTGGGGCAAGCCTCGCCGCATCCAGGGCTGCTTTGTCTCGGACGACGAAATCAACGAGATTGTCGAGTTCGTCAAGTCGCAGAGTGAGCCAGACTACCACGAGGAGATCCTGTCTGCCGTGGCGCCCGCTTCCATGTCCATGGCGGGTGGCGGCGGCATTGTCCGCACTGGAGTCGCCGAGCCGCAAGACGATGATCCGCTCATTTGGGAAGCCGCCCATATTGTGGTGGAATCGCAGCTTGGCTCCACATCTGGCCTGCAACGTCGTCTGAAGGTTGGCTATGCTCGTGCCGGGCGTATTATGGACATGCTGGAAGAAAAGGGTGTCGTCGGACCGCCTGACGGTTCCAAGCCGCGTGAGGTCCTGTTGGACGAGGAGGGGCTTGCCGCGCTGGAATCTGTCGACGCCGAGATGGCACGTGAAGATCGTGAGTTTGGAGGATTCTGATGGCTGCACGCTTTGGTGACATGCTGCTCGAGCAGCGTCGCCGAATGGGCCTTTCCATTCAGCAGGTCGCCAACACCATCAAAATCAGGCCGCAGATCATCGAGTTTTTCGAGACCGGTAACTTTGCTTCGATGCCGCCGCGCGGCTATGCGCAGGGCATGATTTCGAGCTATGCTCGCTTTTTGGGCCTCAATCCGCGCGAGGTCGTCAATGCCTACTTTGACGACCTGATGGCATATGAACGTGAGACGTCACAGCAGGGCGGTCGTTTTCAGGACGCCGCCGGCTACGTCAATTCGCGTTCCTCGGTCGATAACGGGCGCTTCCTGATGGTTCAGGGCGGTCGTTCGACCCGCTATGGACAGCGTCCTCAGCAGGCTGGTTATATTACCGAGACGGGTTCGGGCGAGGAGATTCGCTCACAGCGTGACCGTTTCCGCAGTACGCCGATGCCCGAGGACCGTGCACTTCCTGCTGCCCGCGGCGTGGCGCGTGACCCTCGTGCCGGCTACGGCGACGGTGGCTACTCCGGTCGTGGTTATCGCGGAGTTTCTGCCGGGCGTTCCCACGGTGGATATGCCGACGCCGATACCACGCAGGTGACGCCGCGTCTTCGTTCTCAATCACAGCCGTATGGCCAGCGCTCTTCGGCTCCGCGTTCGGTCCAGCGTGGCTATCAAGGCCGCGGTGAACTTGCGCCCCGCTCGGGTCAGCGCAGCCTTCAGAGCCAGGGCGGCTATCGCGGCCGTTCCGATAGCAATCGCGGTCGTATGCCTCAGGGAGGCGGCCGCAGCAGTTCCAGTCGTGGACGCGGCGGATCACGTACTCCTCAAAACAACGGGCTCGATCCGCGTATCGTTTACGCCGGGATCGGTGCCGTTGTGCTGCTGTTGATTGTGCTCATCGTGGTGCTTCTGCGCGGCTGCGCATCTTCGACGCCCGAGACCACGCCCGAGACGCCCGCTGTTACCAAGACGACGACCAAGAAGTCTTCTAAGAAGTCCGAAACGGTCGACGAGGACGAAGACACCGATGAGGCAACGGATGAGTCGGCTGATTCGGACGCTACCAAGACGACGGCAAAGAAGGAAGCGAACGAGGTCACGAAGGTCAAGGTCTCGGTTGCCAAAGGAAAGACCGCGTGGATTGAGGTCAAGGTCGACGGCAAGTCGGTCTATGGCGCCCAGGCGACTGGCCCCTTTGAGCAGGAGTACACGCCCGAGTCCTCGATCGAGATCACCACGTCCAAGCCTTCCGATGTCACCGTTACCAAGAACGGCGAAAAGGTCCGTTACGATACCAAGACCTCGGGCGTGGCGCGTGTGACGATCACCGTTCCCAAGAAGGAGACGACTGATTCCAAGAATGGTGAAAGTTCTGATGGTACCGACTCCACCGATGGTACCGATACCACCGACGGCGCCGATGCCCAGTCCACGGATGGCGCCGATACCGCAACTGACGGTCAGACACCCACCGATTCTACCGACAATTCGTACGATAGCTACTAAGCCGCTCGTACGCGAAAGGAAACATCATGGCTAAAGATTCCAGCTTCGACGTCGTGTCCGAGGTCAACATGCAAGAGGTCGACAACGCCTTCCAGCAGACCACGCGCGAGATTTCCCAGCGCTATGACCTTAAGGATTCCGGCGCCACGATCGAGCTTTCGAAGGGCGACAAGCTCTTTACGATCAACGCCCCGGCCGACTTTGTCTCCAAGCAGATTATCGACGTGCTGAGCTCCAAGCTCATCAAGCGCGGCATCGACCTCAAGGCTGTCTCGTGGGATGCTCCGCAGGCGGCATCGGGCGGCACCGTGCGCGTGCTCGGCCATATCGTCGAGGGTATCGACCAGGCGACCGCCAAGAAGATCAACAAGGACATCAAGGATCAAAAGCTCAAGGTCAAGGTGACCATCGAGGCCGACAAGCTGCGTGTTTCCTCTGTTTCGAAGGACGCGTTGCAGACCGTGATCCAGTTCCTGCGCGACCAGGACTACGGCCAGCCGCTGCAGTTCACCAACTACCGCTAATATCAATCGAAAGGACTGCTCTCCAACATGGATACACCGTTGGGCTCCGTGCTCTACATCACCCTCGGGTGCGCTAAGAACGAGGTTGACACCGACCGCATGCGTTCTCTTTTGACCGCCGCGGGCTACGAGGAGGCATTCGACCCGCAGGATGCCGATATCGCCATCGTCAATACTTGCTCGTTCCTCGCCTCCGCAACGTCCGAGAGCATCGAGACCACGCTCGAGCTCGCCAACGAGGTTCAGGACGGCGTTCGTTCTTGCCCCATCGTCATGTGCGGCTGCGTGCCGTCGCGCTATGGCGATGACCTGCCTGACGAGCTGCCCGAGGTCGCTGCCTTTGTGAAGGCCGACGAGGAAGACGGCATCGTGGCGGTCATCGATGGCGTGCTGGGTGTCGAGCGTGAGATTGCAGCCTATATCCCGCAGGTCAAACGTACCGTCGAGGGTGCTGTCGCCTACGTCAAGATTTCCGATGGCTGCAACCGCTTCTGCAGCTTCTGCATGATTCCCTACATCCGTGGCCGCTATCATTCGCGCAATGCCGAGAGCATCATCTCCGAGGTGCGCGACCTGGTTGCCGGCGGTGTGCGCGAGATCGTGCTGATCGGCCAGGACACGGGCATCTGGGGTACCGACTTTGCCGACGAGGACGTCGCCGATGGCTCGCCGCGCAATCTGGCGCAGCTGCTGCGTGCCGTCGCCGAGGCCGTGCGCCCGCACAACGTCTGGGTCCGCGTGCTCTATCTGCAGCCCGAGGGCATGACTGACGAACTCATCGAGACGATTCGCGATACGCCCGAGGTGCTGCCCTATATCGATATCCCCGTGCAGCACTGCGACGCGCGCATTCTCAAGGCCATGCGTCGCTCCGGTTCGCGCCAGGAGCTCGAGGATCTGTTCCGCGACCTTCGCGAGCGCATCCCCGGCATCGTGATTCGTTCCACGGCCATGGTCGGCTTCCCGACCGAGACCGACGACGAGTTCCGCGATCTTATCGACTTTATGGACACCGTCGGCTTTGACTACACGAGTGTCTTTGCCTACTCGCAGGAGGAGGGCAGCCTGGCCGCTAAGATGGAGGGCCAGGTCGACGAAGAGGTCAAGCTCGAGCGCGCCCAGGAGGCCATGGACCTGGCCGAGTCGCTCGGTTTTGCCGCCACCGCCGCACATGTGGGCGAGCGCGCCCAGGTAATCGTCGACGGTATCGAAGAGACCGAGGATGGCGCCGAGCTGATCGGCCATGCCTGGTTCCAGGCGCCCGATTCCGATGGCGCGGTGCATCTGGACGCCAGCGAGGCGTCCGTGGGCGATATTCTGACTGTCGAGTTTACCGATAGCTTCTGCTACGAGCTTATCGGTCATGTTGTGGAGTAGGAGAGCGTCGTGGCTAACGAGAGCAATAAGGAACTGACGAGTGTCTGGACGCCCGCCAACATCGTGACGTGCGTTCGCATCGTCTTTATCCCGGTGTTCATGATCGTGTCGGCGCTTTCTCACACGAGTGTTGCCGGTACGGATTGGAGCACCTTCGACGGCCCGCTCGCCGCCGCTGCCTTCATTCTGTATGTGATCCTGTCGTGCACCGATAAGGTCGACGGCTATCTGGCGCGCTCGCGCAACGAGATCACCGATTTCGGCAAGTTCTTGGACCCCATCGCCGACAAGCTGCTCGTGTTTTCGGCCCTGCTGCTGTTCTTGGATTTTGGCGCGGTGACCGTGTGGTCCGTGTTCATTATCCTGTTCCGTGAGCTGCTGGTGAGCGCCCTTCGCATGGTTGCGAGTGCGGCCGGTGTGGTCGTTGCGGCCGATAAGCTCGGCAAGTACAAGACGGCAACCACGATGGTCTCCATTTGCGGTTACCTGTGCGTTTTTGCTATGGCCGGCTTGCACCTTGGCCCGGTGGCGCTGACGCTCGGCATCTACTCGGTGTCGCGCTTCCTGTACGCCGTTGCCGTTGTCCTGACCGTTATCTCGGGCGCCCAGTACTTCTGGAACTGCCGCAAGATCGTCTTTTCGGTCTAGGTCCTGGTGGGTATGACGGACTCTTTTGAGCAGATTTCCGCGCACAATGAAGATCTTGCACGCGATATTGTCGAGCGTGCAAGCGTTCGTGGTGTGACGGTATCAACGGCTGAATCTCTGACAGCGGGCATGATCGCCTCGACGATTGCCGATATCCCTGGTGCCTCGGCAGTGCTTCGTGGCGGTGCGGTGACGTACTGCGACGAGATTAAGCATCGCGTGCTCGGCGTTGAGCAAGAGACGCTCGACCGCTATACCGCGGTGTCGTATCAGACGGCGCGCGAGATGGCTGCCGGTTCGCTGGAGCTGTACCAGAGCGATATTGCCGTGAGCGCGACGGGCTATGCCGGCCCCGGTGGAGGCACCGAGGACGATCCGGCTGGAACCTTTTATATTGGCTGGGCGTATCGCTCGGCCGATGGGGGAGCGCCGGTCGTGGACTCTATTCGTTGTCACTATGAGGGCGATCGTTCATGCGTCCGTGCCCATGCGGTCGCTGAGGCACTGGGTCGCATTGTCTACGTGCTCGATTCTATGGAATAGACATGTTTTAAGGGGCCTCCGGGCCCCTTACTTGTGGAGATAGGGACCTCTGGCGAATTTGCTCTTTGTGCAGGTAGTTGGCGTATTCATGTTTGTCTTGCCTTGCTTGGCGCGTCTGCGGTCAAGTTTTTGGTCAGTGTTTGGTCGGCGTTTGGTTGGGTTTTGGAAAGGTCGGCTGCATATGATATATCTGAACGGTTGACCACGAACAGCCGTTCGTTTATTATCGATGCAGGTTGTTAAGAGGAGGGCTATTCATGGCCAAGAATTCAGGTCCCGTACGTACCGTTCATGCTCGCACGACGGGTAAAGAGCGCGATGAGATGATCGCCACCACCAAGGCCGAGATCGAGAAGAAATTCGGCCAGGGTTCCATCATGAGGTACGGCGACGGTGGTCCCGAGCTCGAGGTCGAGGCCATTCCCACGGGTGCCCTGGCCCTCGATGCCGCTCTGGGCATCGGCGGCGTGCCGCGCGGCCGTATCGTCGAGATTTATGGCCCCGAGTCCTCCGGTAAGACAACGCTTTCGCTCGAGATTTTGGCAGAGGCCCAGGCTATGGGTGGCGTCGTGGCATTTATCGATGCCGAGCACGCGCTCGATCCCACGTATGCCGCGCGTATCGGCGTGGACATCGATGAGGTCCTCATTTCCCAGCCCGATACGGGCGAGCAGGCGCTCGAGATTGTTGACATGCTCGTGCGTTCCGGCGCCATCGATGCCATCGTCGTCGACTCCGTCGCCGCGCTGACCCCGCGTGCCGAGATCGAGGGAGAAATCGGCGATACTACGGTCGGTCTTCAGGCTCGCCTGATGAGCCAGGCGCTCCGCAAGCTCGCCGGCTCGCTGTCCAAGTCCAACACGACGTGCATCTTCATTAACCAGCTGCGTGAGAAGATCGGCGTCATGTTCGGCAACCCCGAGACTACGACGGGCGGCCGCGCCCTTAAGTTCTTCTCTTCGGTGCGTATCGACATTCGCCGTATCGACAGCATTAAGCTTAAGGACGAGGTTATCGGTAACCGCGTGCGCGCCAAGGTCGTTAAGAACAAGGTGGCAGCTCCGTTCCGTTCTGCTGAGTTCGACATCATGTACGGTACGGGCATCTCTAAGGAGGGCTCAATTCTGGACATGGCTGTCGAGTGCGGCATCTGCAAGAAGATGGGCTCCTGGTTTGCCTATGGCGAGGACAAGCTCGGCAACGGTCGAGAGGCCGCCAAGGCTTTCCTGCGCGAACACCCCGATTGCGCCGACGAGATTGAGCATAAGGTCCGCCTTGCCTGCGGACTTGAGTTTGATGACGATGCTCCGTCCGAGGTCGAGCTGACCGATCAGCCTGCGCCTGAGGAGTTTGACGAGCTTTACGCCATCGATGGTTCCGCCATGCTCGATGATGACGACGAGTAGCGGTTACGCTCATGTCGTATACGGTGACCGAGGCCACGGCCGTCTTTCCCGATAAGAAGGCGGCTTCCTCGTTCTCGAGCGGGTATGCGTCCAAAAAGCCTTGCGCACATATCGATTGTGAGCTTGAGGGCGGTTTTGAGCGGTCCATTTGGATTCCCGTGCGGGTCGCGCGGCTGTATGTCAAAAACCGCCCCGATCTTCCCTGTGATTGGGACAACTTTCGTGAGGCGGTGCAGCTCATCGAGCGTAAATGTGCACTTACCATGGTGACCGAGATGCTATCGCGCCGCGACCATGCGACGGGTGAGGTCCGTGACAAGCTGGCTCGCTACGGCTTTCACCAGCCCGCGATCGATTTCGCCGTCGAGCGCGCCACCGAGTATCACTTTTTAGACGAGAACCGCTTTTGCTCGTACTTTATCGAGGAGCGCAAGCGGCGCGGTTGGGGACAGCGCAAAATCGAGACCGAGCTCAAGCGCCGTCATGTCGTGCTCGATGACATTCCCGGTTATCCCGAGGATTATTTTGCCGTTGAAGACGATTTGGCGCGTGCGTCAGCCCTGCTCGCCAAGCGGCGTGTTCCAGAGACGCGCGGATTCGAAAAACTGGTTCGGTTTTTGATGGGCAAGGGCTTCTCGTATCACATCGCCGCCGATGCCGTTAAGGCACGTCTCGATGCCGAACGCGAGGAATGTGCGGTTTAGGCGTATGCGTTTTGTGGCCCTGCCGTTCACCGCGTTTTAGCCGCCGTGCCGGGGCCATTTATTTGACAGTTGTTGTGGTTCAACGTACGATAAACACTGTCATTTGCTTTGTGATATGTGCTCATCTGTGATGAGTTTGTTTATATGTTTATCTGTAACCGACCCGCATAAGCTGCGCTCATATTACTCAAATGTCGCGAGCCGTTCGTAAGGACGGTTCGCTTTGTTGTGTAACGAATCCATAAAAAGGAGTGAGCATGCCTATCATCGCAGCGCTCGTTGGCATCGTTTTGGGTGCCATCGCCGCAATTGCCTACATGCGCACCGCCAAGCAGGGTAGTCTTCACGAGGCCGACGAAAAGATCCAGTCGGCACACGCACAGGCTGAGTCCCTGATCGGTGATGCTAAGCGTCAGGCCGAGACTCTCAAAAAAGAGGCTCTGCTCGAGGCTAAAGAGGAAATCATCAAAAACAAGCAGGCCGCCGAGGCCGAGGACAAGCAGCGTAAGAGCGAGATTCGCACGCTCGAAAATCGTGTGATGCAGCGCGAGGAATCGCTCGATCGCCGCAACGATGCGCTCGATAAACGCGAGCATCAGTTGTCCAGCCAGGCCGGTCAGGTCGAGAAGCGCTCCCGCGAGCTCGAGGATCTCTGCGCAAAGCAGACCTCCGAGCTCGAGCGAATCGCCGACCTTACCCGCGAGGACGCCCACAAGGAGCTCCTCGATAAGGTTCGCGGCGAGGTCACCCATGAGGCCGCCACGATCATTCGCGAGTCCGAGCAGCAGGTTCGCGCCGAGTGCCACAAGACCGCCCAGGAGATTCTGTCCCTGGCGATTCAGCGCTGCGCTGCCGACCACACAGCCGAGGTCACCGTTACCTCCGTGCACATTCCCTCTGATGACCTCAAGGGACGTATCATCGGTCGCGAGGGTCGCAACATCCGGACCTTCGAGCAGGTTTCCGGCGTCAACCTCGTGATCGACGACACGCCAGAGACAGTCGTTCTTTCGAGCTTCGACCCGGTCCGTCGTGAGACCGCCCGTGTCGCCCTCGAGAACCTCATCGCCGACGGCCGCATTCACCCTGC
>CAJMPF010000019.1 GCA_905215195.1 uncultured bacterium
GCGTGCGGAACTCGCGACAAACTTAACCCCCGCCCTCAGCCCCGGAAACCCTCCCTGCCGTCACATTATTCAACCAGTCTTGCGGGCGTGCGCCGCTGCGCGGCTAGCCCGCGTGCTCCTCGGCGGGGTTGGTCTGGTGGATCTTGTTGAACTTTGGCCTTTGGCTTAAAGAAAAACGAGGGACGCATCTGCATCCCCCGTTTTTGTTGCGGTTAGTCTAGGTCAATAAACTTGGTGCTTAGGATCTTGCCGTCTTTGACGAGCATTCTGGCCATGGTGGGGCCTCGGGTGCCTCTGGGGTAGCTGGCGCTGCCCGGGTTGAGGACTAAGCAACGGCCCACTTGGGCTTCTTTGGTTACGTGGGTATGGCCGTTGATGGCTACGTCTACGGATCCCACCGGAAGGTCTTCGCGGTAGTGGGCTACGGCGAATTTGAGGCCTTCGTAGGTAAAGAGCGCAAGACGGTCTACATCGGGGCCGTAGTCGCGGTAGTAATCGTTGTTGCCCAGTACGGCCCGCACGGGGGCGATGGTGCATAGGTGCTCGTAGTCCATCTCTGACGTGAGGTCGCCGGCGTGGATGATCAGGTCTGCGCCCTCAAGCTCATCCAGGAGCGCAGGCGAAAGATAGCCGTGGGTGTCCGAGATGATGTCGATGCGCTTGGCGCTTGCACTGTTCATGGGACCCCTTCCGCAAAAAAACGATTCGGCAGATACATATAAAAAGGCCCCACGGCTCCGCAGACGATGGGTCTACAGGGCTGCGGGGCCAGTGTGCTAGAGACTCAGGGCCTTTTTGAGCGGCACGACGCGGCGGCGCGAAACCGGCACGCGTTCGTCGACGCCCGTAATGCCCAGCTGGATGGCACCCGAGGGCACCGTCTCGACATCCGTGACGCACGCCAAGTTGACGATATAGCGGCGGTGAACACGGAAGAAGCCAAAGTCGCAGAGCTTGGCCTCAAACTGCGCCAGCGAGGTTGTCGACAAAAAGCGATCATCGACGGTATAGATGCAGGAGTAATCGTCCTTGGCCATGATAAAGCGAATGTCGTCCACGGGAATGAGCACCTTGCGGCCGCCCTTTTCCACCGGGATACGCTCGATGGTCACCTTGCTGTCCGTAACCGGCTTGGCGCGTTGCATGACCTTCTCGATCGCGCGATCCAAGCGAGCTTCCTCGACCGGCTTCATCAGATAATCGACGGCATCCACGTCGAATGCCTCGACCGCATGGTCACTATACGCAGTCACAAACACGATCGCCGGCGGTTTTTTGAGCTTATGCAGCGCCTCGGCAAGTTGCAGGCCCGAGGCACCGGGCATCGAGATATCGAGAAACACGACATCCACGCGACTTTCCATAAGCATCTCGATGGCGGAGCGGACGCTCGACGCCTCCGTGATCGTGCCGATCTTGCCCGTTTGCTCGAGCAGGAAGCGAAGCTCCGAGCGAGCCGGCGCCTCATCATCCACAATCATCGCACGCAGCATAGGGATAAAACCTTTCGTCAACTAACTACGTCGGGCATCCGCCAACCGGCGTTGAACCCGTAACCTATTATTTTACTCTTGAATGTCGAAGATGCTCTCCGACAAATCGAGATGCAGGAGCACTTTAGTGCCCTTGCCCGGCGCCGATTCGACACGCGTATAGGAGTGCGGCCCATAAAAGCGATGGATGCGCTCCGAAATATTGTGCATGGCCACACCGGCGCCGCCACCCTGGGGAGAGCTGGCGTCGGGACGGGCAGAGCGCTCGTCAAACAGTCTGGCGGCGGTACCCTCATCCATGCCCACGCCATTATCGGCCACGGCAATCAAGATTGCATCCTCGCCGTCTTGGTGAACGGTCACGTCGATCCTCAGGGCGTCGTCATCGCCCATACCATGACGTACGGCGTTCTCGACAATCGGCTGGATCACGAACGCCGGCACCAGCGTATCTTCCACGTCCTCGGACACATCGAACGTCGCAAGCACGCGGTCCTCGCCAAAGCGGGCCTTCTCAAAGGTAAGGTAGCGCTTGGTCTGTGCGACCTCGCGCGAGACCGGAATAAGCGATCCCGAGTTGTCGAGCGTGGCACGATAGAACGATGAGAACTCACGAAGCAGTTCGCGGGCCCGCAGCGGGTCGGTGCGCGTAAACGATGCAATGGTGTTCAGCGTGTTGAACAGGAAGTGCGGGTTAATCTGCGCTTGCAGCGCACGCACCTCGGCGCGCGCCGTGAGTTCCTTTTGCACCTCGAGCTCGTGGATGGCGAGCTGCGTGGACAAGATCTCGGCAAAGCCCGAGGCAAGCGCGTACTGGGTACGGTCGACGGCGCGCGGGGTCTTGTAGTAGAACTTGAGCGTGCCGACGGTACGATCGCCCAAAATCTCTATTCCGACTCCACCGGCGGGGACTTGGTTGTGCGAGCCATCCGAGCCCACGACATCCACCATACGGTTGAACGACTGCACGATGCCATGTTCGATAACGTAGCGTGTGGCAAGCGTGTGGATGGGAGAATCTGGCAGTAGTTTTTCCTCAAACTCGCCTGCGCAGGCCAACACGTTGCCCTCGTCGGTGATGGCCACCGTCATGGCGCGCGTCTCGGGCAAAATGCGCCGGCACACCAAACGCGCCGACTCCTGCGTCAGACCGCCCTTAATGTCCTCAAGCATGGCCGAGGCCACCGAGAGCGTCTCCTCGGTGTACTGGGAGCGCACCGAATCGGGATTGAGCGTCAAAAAGATAAAGATGCACAGAAAGATGCACAGCAGCGCGCAGGCAATCACCGTGGCGATCGGCTCGATACCGGTCACCAAGGCAAAAATAAAGTACACCAGCACGCAAATGGCGCAGGCAACGGCAATGATGCGAAAGATTGATATTGAACTATCGCGCTGGGCGCGGCGGTCGATCATTCGGCCCCCTCCAGGATACTGATCAGTTGTGCGTCACGCCAAAGCCCGTCCATGATCTTGGGCCAAAAGCTCTGGAAACGCAGGTAGCTTGCAGCGTTTTGGCGCGCATAGGCCTTTGCCTCGTCGATACCATGGCGCCAGATGCGCAGGTAGCCCTCATGCTCGCGGGTAAACACGCTGCGGACCATAGCGGTCTTGCGTACGCGGTCGTCGAGCTCGCGCGAAATCCACGGGCCCGGGTAGGGCATGAGCGATGCCGCCGTAACGGGAATGAGCTCCTTTTGATGCGCGGCGAATGTCAACTTTGCCCGTTCGTAGTACCAACGGTATACATCCTGCATAAAGCGCGGTGAGCGCTTTTCGGACTCCGGAGGCAGATGACGCACGGTCCACTCGTTATCGAACCACACGTCGTAGCCAAACATGCGCATGTTAAAGAGGTAATCCAAGTCCTCGCCGCGGGTGATAAACGGGTCAAAGGCTACACGCGTAAAGGCGCGGGCGTGCAGGGCCATCAGGCCGCCGCACACGTAGTTGGAGCGCGAGATGCGGGTGCCCGAGAGCGCCTTTTTCATCCAACGGTTGAACTCGATGCGCTTGGTCCACCAACGATGGCAGATGCCCGCCTTGTCCGTGGGAGCCAGCGGCGAGCCGTCGCGATCGTAGAAATAGCCGCTCTTGACCAAGATCGGCAAGCCCTGACGTGTCTGCTGCCCCAACGCATAGGTCGCGCGCTTCATAAAGTCGGCGTCGATGACAGTCTCATCGTCATCCAAAAAGATAACCGCGTCATGCCCCAGCACAGCGGCACAGGCTAGCCCCATGTTGCGGATGGCACCGTAGCCTCGCAGGCTCACGCACTCGCCCGAACCCTTGGGCGCGATCTGAGCAACCCGGTCTGCAATGCGCGAGGCCTGGGTGTTGGTGACAACGGTGACCTTGAGCGTGGGATGCGCGTCGACAATCTCGTGCACGCGCAGCGACACATCGGCTGTGGCAGAAACGGGACAGACCACCAAAAGGATGATGCGCGGGATGTCACGTACCTGCTCAAGCGAGGCCAGGCAGCGGTCGAATTCGGGATTGTCGGCGTTGAGTCGCGTCGAATGGTCATAGGTGCCAGGGGCGTTTGCGCAAGCGTCATCGCCCGCCCAATACGTTGGAATCACGACTGTGGCGTTCATGCCTTACCCTCCCTGCAACACAAAAACGGGACGCCGCCAAACACAGGCGACGCCCCGCGACCTAGCTGATTCCATCATACCCACTTGGGCAAATCATTGCTCGCAAGTCGCAATGTTTATTGCGGATAACCCCAAAAGAGTACCGTGGACAGGCACAATAGCCGCTCGCTCCTATGCGGCATGCTCTGCCGCCCGAGTCATGCGGGACAGGCGGACCAGCAGCATAAAGCCAACGACCAGCAGCACGCCAATGGAAAGGACGCCCAGCGACGGGTTGCCGGTCAGCGAGGTGACGACCGACACCAGGAAGGTGCCCATAACGCTTGCATAACGACCAAAGATGTCAAAGAAGCCGTAGTACTCGTTGGATTTTTCCTTGGGGATAATGCGGCCAAAGTAGCTACGGCTGAGCGCCTGCACGCCGCCCTGGAACAGGCCGACCATAATGGCAAGCACCCAAAACTCAAAGGCGGTCTTTAGGAAGAACGCGGCGAACAGCACAATGCCCATATAGGCGGCGACTGCCACCAAGATCATGTTGAGCGTGCCCACGCGGCCGGCGAGCTTGCCGTAGATGATGGCGGACGGAAAGGCCACGAACTGCGTGACGAGCAGCGCCAGGACCAACTGGGTCGAATCGATGCCCAAGGCCGATCCGTAGCTGGTTGCCATGGAAATGACCGTGTGCACACCGTCGATATAGAAGAAGAACGCGATCATGTAGACCAGCACGGTCTTGTTGTGGGCGATCTCGCGCATGGTGTGTCCGACCTCGGAGAACACACCGCCCACGATGTGGCCGATGGTGTCCTCGGGACCGCGCTCGCGACCGTACTTTTGCTTATAGGTGCGAATGAGCGGCAGGGTAAAGATGAGCCACCAGGCACCAGTGATGATAAACGACAGACGCGTTGCCAGCATGGTGGGGACACCAAGAGCGGGGCCACCCATGATGAGCGCCAGGCAGATGACGAACGGCACGGTGGAACCGATGTAGCCCCAGGCATAGCCCGAGCTGGACACGGCGTCCATGCGCTCGTCGGTGGTAATGTCGGGCAGCATGGCGTCGTAGAACGTCATAGAAGAGTTAAGGCCGATGGTGCACAGCACGTACACGGTCAAAAATGCCATGGCGGACATTGGGATAGCCTGCGCCAAGCAAAGCACCAGGCCCGTGAGGAAGAAGCCCAAGAAGAACTTGATCTTGTTGCCGGCGTAGTCGGCAAGCGCGCCCAGAATGGGCATGAGCATGGCGATGACCAGCGAGGCGATCGTCTGCGCATTGCCCCAGGCGACCACCAGGTCGGCCGAAGAAGCGCCGGTATTGATGGCGTTAAAGTAAATGGGCACCACCGAGGTATTGAGCAGCACGAGGGCCGAATTGCCCACATCATACATAACCCAGTTACGCTCGAGCTTGGTGTATTTCATGGACAGGGACCCTTCGTATTCGCCCGATATGCAGTTAGTTCATCGTACCCCAATTGTCCAGAACCGCCGGTAAGGATTCGGCAAAGGGGCACGCACGGGCCCTATTCCTCGCGGTCGAACTCCTCATCGGCATTGAGCACGCGACCGCTGTAGTTGACGTGACTGGTCACGGCATCCATGTCACCGGTCTCGATAAAACGTGCGACCGTGTACTCGTAATCGACCAGCGCGCGATCAAAGACCTCGGGGAAACTCTCGTTCGAGACCTCGTCGGTAAAGGGATTCTTCCATGTCAGATGGCCCAGGTTACCGGTGCGCTCGGGCAGCTCCGTCGTCACGCGATGGGCAAGGCCGTCGAGCAGCGAGTAGTCGTGCACCAAGCCCTCAACCAGCGAGATCGCGCGCGTCTTTGCGGAGCCGGCCGGCTCAATCGCGCGGTAAAGTCGCTGCATATTGGCAACGGCAGCACCGTACTCCCCCGCCGGAATGTCAATGCCGTACACGCGTCCGGCAACATAGCTCATCAGCACGCCGGCCACGCGATTGATGCGATCGGTGGTGACGATCTCGCCCGCCGGCGGGTAATCGTCGACCGTAGCGCCATCGCGTTTAAGCTGCAGCATCAGTACATCCAGGTCGCTCTCGATCACGGCATGGACCTGGCTGCTCGAATCCTCAAGCTCTGAATCGGACTCCACGATGCCAAACTGCTGCTCATAGACAAAAGGATGGGCGTTGCGGTCGAGCACGTAATGAGACAGCAGGCCCAGCGCAAAGGCGCGACCCAGGCTGGCATCGCGCGGCAACAGATGCGACACGCCGTCGCGCAGGCACGCAAACTGACGAGACATGCGCGAGCGATGCATGACCTGCGCCAGCAGCGTGCAGTCGGAAACACGCGGTGTCAGAATGTGAAAGAAAAACGGGTCGGGGCCTTGGTTGCCCAAGATAAAGGCAATGCGCTCTTCATCGGACGTGATGACGCCCTGCGGAAGACGGTCGATGCTTTCCTCGCCAAACAGATGATGGGTGATAAGCGCGGGCATAATGATCCTTTCGATTTCATTCGATGCCACCCATTATGCCCACCACGCGCCCATGCCAAACCTGCGATGGTAAACGACGGCATGCAGACCGTCTACGCAAGCCCCAAGTGTGCTTTAACCTCGGCAGCGCGGCGGCGGGACACGGGCACCGTCGAGGTTACGCGATCGAGTCTGAGCTCCATAAGACCCGTGGAACCGATCTCGACATTGTGCACGTCTTCCAAATTGACCAGATAGCTGCGGTGGACACGGATAAAGCCCTCGGAGGCCAGGCGCCGCTCGAGCGAGGAAATCGACTCATTGATCAGGTATGTTCCCTCGGCACAGACGGCGTTGCAAAAATCGGCACGCGCCTCAAAGTAGCAGACATCCGCCACGGGAATGAACACCTTTTTGCCCCCGCGATCCACCGTCAGGCGCAAAGGCTGGCGCGGAGCGTGGATAACACGACGGACACCCAAGGCCGTCTCGATCTTGTCGAGTGCCTTTGACAGGCGTGCGTCCTCGACCGGCTTGACGACATAATCGACGGCATCGAGGTTATAGGCATCAGCCGCATACTCGGCAAATGCCGTCACAAACACCACGACCGGCGGCGTCTTTAGGTTCTGCAGCGTCTCGGCAAGCTCAATTCCCGAGCGACCGGGCATGGTAATGTCTAAAAACAGCACGTCGGGCTTGTTCGACAGAATCGACTCCACGGCTTCGGCGACATTGCCCGCCTCGGCAATCTGACCCACACGCGCATCCTTTTCCAACAGATAGCGTAGCTCAGCCCTAATGGGAGGCTCGTCATCAACCACCAAGATGTTCCAGCCTTCGGACATATGTGCTTCCCCTCTTTTTCTCTCAATCCAACCGCGTGCTACGCCGTCAACGGCGCCGGCTCATGCGGCTCGCCGTTCAGCTCGACGATGACCTGCGTGCCAACGCCCTCCTGGGACTTCACGCGCATGCCAGAATCTTCTCCGTAAAAGAAATGGATGCGCTGAAGCACGTTGAAGAGCGCCAAGCCGCAGCCTCGTTTGATGGAGCCGTCGGCGGTAATGCTCTCGGGCTCCTCTCGGCGATGCTGCTCAAACAGATGCGCGCAGACTTCTTCGCTCATACCGATGCCATCGTCCTCGACGATGATCTCCAAACCGTCATCGGTCTCGAAAGCCCTAACATGAATAGAAAGCGGCTCGGTCTCGCGCTGCGCGTGCTTGATGCAGTTTTCGAGCAACGGCTGCAAGATAAACGGCGGTACCATGCAATCGCGCACCTCAAAGTCGATATCGACCGAGACGCGCAGACGACCGTCGCCATAACGAGCCTGCATAAGATTGATATAGCGAGTGCCCTGTTCCACCTCGTGCTCGAGCGTTGTGAGGGTATCGGAATCAGAAAGCGTCTGACGGTAGTAATTGGAAAAGTCAATCAGCAGCAACCTGGCCTTGTCCGGCTCGGTACGTACGAGCGACACGATGGTGCTGATGGTGTTAAACAGAAAATGAGGATCGACCTGCGATTGCAAGGCGCGCAGCTCCACGCGGGCCGTAAGCTCGTCCTGGCGCTCGAGCTCAAAGCTCGCAAGTTGCGTGGAAATGAGGTCGGCAAAGCCCGAGGCAAGCGCCGTCTGGCGCATATCGATGCTGCTCAGACGGGGATAATACAGCTCGAGCGTGCCCACGCAATGCCCGCGCACGGTAAGCGGTGCGACAATACCGGCGCGCAGGCGCGGAAAGTAGCCACCCGTCTCGGTCGAGGCATCGCGCGAGAACACGCTTTGCTCGCCGCTGTTGATCACGTTGAGCGTAGTCCGCAGTACCACCGGGGTGCCCGCGGGGCATTTTGCCGAGTCCTCGCCCCAGCTCGCCAACACCTGCTTGCCGTCGGTAAAGCAGATGGCAGAGGCGATAGTTTCAGACAGGATGATCTTGGAGGCGCCCAAGGCAGCTTCGGGCGTAAGGCCGCGCGACGTATAGGCGAATATTTTTGAAGCGATGGCGAGCGTGCGGTCGGTTGCGCTCGATGTGAGGTCGTCGGGAACGACAAAGACGTACGAGAAGAAGAAGCACAGCATGACCAAGCCGGCAATGACGACAACGGCCGGAACGGGATTGGGATTATCGGTTAGATCCCAGATGAGCAGCAGGATAAGCAGCGGGACGACAATACCGAGCAAGATGGCTTGAACCACATGCTGAGCGGTACGAAAGACCTTGGTAGAGTTGTAGCTCTTGCCTAGAATCAGCCTATTGAGATCCACCGTCATCTCCTTCTTACTGACGCACCCCATAGCAATAAAGAGGGCCGCAAGCGACCCTCTCCATTGCATTATGCAATCAAATACTGTGTTTTACATCAAGCCATCGATGAACGGTAGCTTAGGCGCTGTACTTGTTTGCCTCGCCGAAGGTGCCGGCCTCGACAATCCAGCCGTCCTTCATGATGACGTCCATGTTGTCAGTGTTGAGCACGTGGATGTCGGCGGCGACGTCACCGTTGACGACCAGCAGGTCGGCGCACTTGCCGGCCTCGATGGAACCGGTCTCGTCCTCGATGTGGCACATCTTGGCACCGTTGAGGGTTGCACAGGTGATGGTCTCGACCGGGGTGAAGCCGATCTTGTCGACGAACTCGTACATCTCCTCGATGGAGCAGGTGCCGTACGGGGTGACGAAGGAGAAGGAGTCGGAGCCGATCGTCATGACGACGCCGCGCTTCTTAGCCTCGCGCAGGCAGTCGTAGTTGCGCTGCAGCTCCTTCTCGACCAGGGTGCCCTCGTACTTGTCGTGCAGCTCGGGGACGTAGACGGGCGGATAGGTGGCGTACCAGGTGGGCAGGAAGGCGATCGTCGGGGTGAAGAAGGTACCCTGCTCGGCCATGAGGTCCATGGTGCGCTCATCGATATCGAAGCCGTGAATCAGCTGCTCGCAGCCAAAGCGGACGGAATCGTAGGCAGCGGCGTGGTTGTTGTAGCAGTGGCTCCACACGGGGATGCCGACCATCTTTGCCTCTTCGACCACGGCCTGGATCTCCTCGGAGCAATAGTGCTGGTCGCGACCGGAGTCCCAGCGCCAGATGCCACCACCGGTTGCCCAGATCTTGATGGCATCGGGGTTCTCGCGCAGGCGACGACGGACGGCCTTGCGCAGCTCCCAAGGACCGTCGACCTGATCGCCCCAGGGGTGGGATTCCTTGTTGAGCTCCTGGGTGCAGTGGTGGGAGTCACCGTGACCGGCAACACGGCAGAAGCCCAGACCGGTGGCCAGAACGCGCGGGCCCTTAAAGACGCCCTTGTCGATGCAGTCACGGATCTGGATACCAAAGCGGCCGATCTCGCAGACGGTGGTGAGGCCGTGGGTGAGGCAGTCGTAGGCCTGCTTGACGGCGACGGCCTGCTTCTCGAGGAGCGGCTGCATGACCCAATCGGTGTCATCGTCGGTCAGGTTGCCCGAGAAGTGCAGATGGGTGTCGATCAGGCCGGGAAGGACGGTCTTGCCGGCGGCGTCGATAACCTCAACGCCCTCGGGAAGGTCCTGCATAGCACCGGCGTACTCAATCTTGCCGTTGTCGTCGACGAGAACGAGGGAGTTCTCGACCGGCTCGGCACCGGTACCGTCGATGAGCTTACCGCCAACGATTGCATACTTAGTGGACATGGTTCCTCCTTATGGATCCATATAGTGGGCGAGGCCGTGTTGGGTTAAGGCCTCACAAAGCTACCCAAGTGGCGCCGGGTTCGGTGCACGGAAGAGAGGGTCCCGCGCACCCGATCCGCCCCGGCTCGGCGTTACTTTTTGCGGGAATTGGTGAAAGCCATGAGGGCCAGGCCAATAGCCAACCAGCCGATCACGATGCTCCACTCCACCATGTTGAGGGAGGCGGGAGAGAACGGAATCACGAGCAGGCCGATGATGATGGCGCAGGCAGCGATAGCGAGGCCGATGCCAAACTTGCCGCCGGGCACCTCGTAGGGACGAGGCAGGTCGGGCTCGGTGAAGCGCATGCGCAGGCAAGCGAGGGCGACCATGCCGCAGGAGAAGATGAAGGCGAGAGCCGACACGTTGGTCAGAGGGATGAGCATGTTCTTGCCCAGGAACGGACCGACGACGGTGATGACGCCCAGAACGACGCAGGCAAGCTTGGGAGCGCCGGACTTGGGGTCGACCTCGGCGAACTGCTCGGGCAGCTGGCCCTTGCGGCCCATGGCGAGCATGATGCGGCTCGTGGCGCCGTAGAAGGAGTTCATCGGGCCCATGGGTCCAAGCGTGGCGATGACGAGCATAGCCAGGTACAGAAGCATGTTGATGCCCTTGAGGCAGGCAAGCGCGGGAACCGGGCTCTTAACAAACTCATGCCAGTCGAGGATGGTGCCGAACGAGTAGATGCAGACCATGTAGAAGCCGCCGGCGGCCAGCAGAGCCAGGGAGATGATCTTGCCGAACTTGTTCCAGTTGAGGCCCTCGGCTGCTTCCTCAGCCTGCTGAGGAATGGTGTCGAAGCCAGCGTAGAAGAACGGGGTAAGAACCAGGACCGACACGATGCCGGCAAACAGGCTGGAGCTCTCGGTAGCGGCCTTGCCGCCGCCAGCGCCGGTGACCTGGGAGAACACGGGCATGGCATTGTCCGGCGAGCCGGTGAACAGCGAGACGCCCATGGCGAGCAGCATGCCGCAGAGCAGGGCCTTGGTCAGGAAGGCCTGGAGCTTGGCAGCCGAGCTGGCACCGCGGAAGTTGAGGAAGATGACGTAGACTGCAAAGCCGAGCGCGATCAGCGTCGGGAACAGGTAGACGTCGGCCCCCAGTATGGTGTAGAGCTTGACGGCGCGCAGCCACTCAAGGCCGGGCAGGCTGCCGAACATCTCGGACACGAGGGTCGAAATGGCGATGGCCTCCCACGGGCACAGGATGCCGTTGCCCAGGGCCAAAAGCCATCCGGTGATGTAGCTCAGCGTACGGCCAAAGCTACGATCGACATACTCGACGATGCCGCCCGAGATGGGGATAGCAGCCGTGAGCTCACCGAAAACAGCTCCGACGGGCACGAGGAAGATTGCACCCAAGAGGAATGCGATCATAGCGGGAACGGGACCGCCGCCCACGACCATCCAGTCGCCGACCTGCAGAACCCAACCGGTACCGATGATGGCACCGAAGCCGATGGTGAAGAAGTTCCAGAGCGAGAGCGTTTTCTTCATGCCGCCGTTATCCTCGACTGCAACTTCTGCGTTCTTGTCCGCCATTGTTCCCCTCCTTTCCTATTTGACGCCCTTGGCGTCACCCCTTGCGCGGTCCGTTTTGCCGCGCGCTTTTATTCCATGGCTTTAAGATACGGCCTTGGCGCAGCAGCGCCGCTCGCAGCTCGACCGAAGGCAGAACTGCAAAACGAGCGGCACCGTTTTTGGGACGAACGGCGGGAGACGTCATTCGTCTTGGACGCTTTCATCTTGTCTGCTTTTGAATACCTGTTGCCGTGACGCTAGGCGCGCGGCGCGGCAACGTTCATACCATTTGTCAGGCTTTTGGCGCACATACCCATGTGTCGTGCATCTTTTTATGTAGGATAAACAAGTTACACATGAGGCAAGGTGATTCGAATGGCATACGGATACAATGACGGCGACCAACGGCCACAAAGCGTGCGCCTTGCCGGCCGCGCCACGCCAACGCCCAGAATCACCTCCGACAACGACAACCCGCAGCGCCCCCAAGAGCAGCTCGGGGCTTCTTCGCGGCAACAAAGCCGTACCGTGCGGCAGTCAGACCGCGTGAGTACGAGCACACGCCAACGCCAGACCGACACATCGCAGCCACGCCGCTACGATCGCCGTAAGACCGACTACTACGTCAAGCGCTCCTTTTCGCGACCTCAACGCGATCGCGGCAATTCCGCCCCTCACCCCGCGTCGCACACCACAAGCCACACGCTTCCGGCCCGCCGCCCATGTCTTGCGCTTTGCTCCATCGCCGCCTGCCTCGTCTTTGTGTTTTTGGGATCCTGTATCTCCCACGGATCAGCCGGTCTTGAGCCCACTGCCGAGGACAAGCTGCTTAAAGCTCCCGTCGCGCCCGGCTACTCCTTTGCGTTCTCGACCCCACGCTCGCAATGGCAGGCCGGCACCATGCCCCACATCTACCAAATTGACCCCGCATGGTCGGAGCTGCCCTATGCCGGTGGCACTATTCGCGAAAACGCTTGCGGTCCTACCTGCCTCACCATGGTCTATATCTTTAAGACCGGCCATACCGATAAGACGCCGGTCGATATATGCGCACTGGCCGAAGCCGGCAACTACGCCCCCACCGGTGCCACCGAGTGGTCGTTTATGACAGGCGGTGCGTGGCAGCTGGGGCTCAACGGAACACAGCTCTATAACGATCGCGAATCGATTACCCAAGCACTTCGCTCGGGTGCGCCCGTCATCGCCGCAGTGCGCCCCGGTACGTTTACCAACGTAGGCCACTACATCGTGCTCTACGGCATCGACGATGCCGACCAGATTGGTGTCTACGACCCCAACTCGGCCAGCCGCAGTGCCCGCCGCTGGGGCGTCGTAGAGGTCCTCAACGAAATCGAAGCCATGTGGGCCTACAACTAGTCATTGGGGACAGACTTAAATGAGTGGTCATTGGGGACGCTCATGTTTGACTAGTCATTTAAGAACGTCCCCAATGACTAGGTGAATAGCAAAAGCCCCGCAGTCGGAGCGGACTGCGGGGCTCATGAAGAGAGGCTAGTTTGTGGGCGCCTTGCCTGGCGCCCACGAGAGAGGCAACAGAGTAGAGACTACTCGTGGATGCGGGTACCGGAAAGGCCGGCCATGGTCTCGGCGGCCTTGTCCAGGGCGCCGATGATGCAGGTGCGGCCCTTGCGGGAACGGGCGAACTTGATGGCAGCGCGAACCTTGGGCTCCATGGAACCCTTGCCGAACTGACCCTCGTCTGCCAGGCGCTCGGCCTCGTCGGCGGTGAGGTCCTCGAGCTCCTCCTGGTTGGGCTTGCCAAAGTTGATGGCAACATGCTCAACGGCGGTCAGCAGGAACAGAACGTCAGCATCGCAGTCCTCGGCCAGCAGCTCGCCGCCCAGGTCCTTGTCGATGACGGCGGGAACGCCCTTGTAGCAGCCCTTGTTCTCGTAGTCGCGGACGACGGGAATGCCGCCGCCACCGCAGGCGATGACGATGAACTCGTTGTCGAGCAGGTTGAGGATGGAGTCAGCCTCGACGATCTTCTTGGGATCGGGGGAAGCGACGACGCGACGCCAGCCGCGGCCGGAATCCTCGACGAAGACCTTGGAGGGATCCTCGGCCATGAACTCCTTGGCCTGCTCCTCGGTGTAGAAGGGGCCGATCGGCTTGGTCGGGTTCTTGAACGCGGGATCATCCGGGTCGCACTCGATCTGGGTGACGACGGTGGCGGCGTGCCAACGCTTATAGCGCTTGTGCATCTCGCGGCCGATGCCCTGCTGCAGGTGATAACCAATGTAGCCCTGGGACATGGCGCCGCACTCGGGCAGCGGCATCTCGGGGGTACCGATGGCATCGTGGGCAGCGGCGAAGGCGTTCTGGATCATGCCGACCTGCGGGCCGTTGCCGTGGGTGATGATGATCTCGTTGCCCTGCTCGATGAGGCCGAGGAGGGCATGGGCGGTGTTGCTCACGGCCTCGATCTGCTCGACGGGGTTGTTGCCGAGGGCGTTGCCGCCAAGGGCGACGACAATACGATCGGGCTTGCCAAGAGGCTTAGACATTGCTGGAATCCTTTCTGTAAAAGGCCTACAACCCATTAATAACCCGCGTCCGTGCGATACGCGAGTTTATTAAGGTTTATATTCTCTTTATCGCTCATTTTATTCATTTTGAAAATAGCGGAACGGTGAACGGTCGTTTTTGTCCGCTCAGCGTACAGAACTCCAGCTCAGACATATCTACGTAATTTACGTGCGACTTTATTTAAATGAAGCGAGGATTATGTCGGATTATGCAAACTACATCTCTGCTAAACACAAAACGGACAGCGCAATATCTTACTCGCGCTATACGAGATTCTATGCACTTATAAGTCGAGTATGCACCCCTGCAAAAACAAGGGGCTTTTCATCCAGCATAAGGAATAAAGAAGGGCTCCGAAAAGGCGGCAACGGCCAAGTCCCCCATCCATCCCCAAAGTGGCGCGAGGTTTCGCGGCAAAGCCACGAAACAGCGAAGGGGACGGAATACCCGACCAACCACATCCGTCATCCGCCC
>CAJMPF010000020.1 GCA_905215195.1 uncultured bacterium
GGGCAGACGGTCCAGCTTGACGGTGATCGTCAGCTGGTCCTCGCACTGCCATTCGACCTTCTCGATAGCGCCCGGCACTGCAGCACGCAGGGCCTCGACGTGGCTTTCGCAGCGACGAGCGTAGTCCTTCTTTTCAGGTTCTGCCATGGTGCTAATTCACCTCACTTGTCTTGGTCTGGGAACTGAACACCATGCGGTAGAGAGGGGCCTCGTGGAGCTCTTCGACGCTCTGGTTCAAAACGACGGACGTTGCATCCTCGACGCCGCTCGTGATGGCGACCGGGGTGGCGATACCGAACCACATGACCACGATCGCGAGGGCGATCTCGGGGATGATCATGAGGGCGGGCACCTCGTGGCGCTTCATGCCCTCGGGCGCCTTGCCGAAGATGGACTTGAGCGCGATGCCGGTAAGGGCGAAGTACACGCCGGTGAGGCCGATGGCCACGAGCACGACCACCCAGATGGGACCGGACTGAACGCCGGCCACGAAGGTGAGGAACTCGGAGATGAACAGGGCGAACGGCGGGAAGGCGGCGAGCGCGAGCAGGGCGATGATGGTGAGCGCTGCCGTGACGGGAGCGATCTCGACGACGCCCTTGATCTTGTTCAGGTCGCGGGTGTGGTAGATGTGCTGGATGTTACCGGCCATGCAGAAGGCGAGCGCCTTCGTGAAGCCGTGGAAGATGCAGTGCAGCAGGCAGGCGGCGATACCGAGCGGGCCACCGATACCCAGGCACAGCGCGACCACGCCGACGTTGTCGACGGAGGAGTACGCGAAGCGGCGCTTGATATCGTCCTGCTTGAAGATGCACAGGGCAGCCACCAGGATGGACAGCGTGCCCAGGATGAGCAGGAGCGTTCGCGGATAGGTGTCGCCCACCGTGATGATGGACAGGGAGTAGAAGCGGATGATCACCAGCATGGCGCACTTGAGCAGCACGCCCGAGAGCAGCGCGGAGACCGGGCTCGGAGCCTGGGAGTGCGCGTCGGGCAGCCAGGTGTGCATGGGGAACAGGCCCGCCTTGGTGCCGAAGCCGATGACGATGAACGCGAACGCGAGGCGCACGAGCATCGGGTCGAACTGGTCGGCGTAGGGCATGATGGAGGTGAGGAAGGCGGCCTCATGCGCGTTGGGCATGATATCGGCGGCGTTCGCGTAGATGAGCAGCGTGCCGAACAGGCCGAAGGCCACACCGGCGGTGCAGACCATCGCGTACTTCCAAGACGCCTCGAGCGCCTGCTTGTTCTTGTAGATGCCCACGAGGAACACGGTCGACAGCGTAGTGGCCTCGACCGCCGCCCAGGTGAGGATGATGTTGTTGGACAGGCAGGCGAGCAGCATCGTGAAGACGAACAGGCTGAACAGCGCGTAGTACTGCTTGGTGCGCTCGGCCGGCATGGTCTTCTCCTCGATATCGATCTTAATATAGGAGATGGAGTACACGCCGGTGATGAACCCGATGATGCCTACCAGAAGGACGAAGATCGACGAGAGCGAATCGAGATGGAGCCACATGCCCAAAGCGTCGATATTCTGCCCGCTCGAGAGCATGGTTCCCGCGGTGACGACCGAAAGGACAAGGGTCGCCGCGACGGAGATGGTGTTGAGCCCCGCGAAGACGTTGTAGGACGTCGTCTTGGGGAGCGCAGCCATAATCAGGGAGAACACGAGAGGACAAGCGAGCAGGGCGACCGTCAGCATTGAAACATCCATGGCCTACCCCTTCAATTCGGTCAGGTCGTGGGAGTCGAGCGACTTGGTGTCGTTCCAAATCCTCACGACGACGGCGGACATGATGATGACGGCGAAGATGGCGTCGGTGGCGATGCCGATCTCGATGATCTCGGGGGCCGTGGGCGCGAGCAGAGCGAGCGTCACGTGGCTACCGTTCTCCATAAGGCAGTACCCGAAGATCTGCTTGAGGATGTTGCGCTGGGAGATGATGCACGTGAGGCCGACGAAGAAGTGCGCGAAGCTGATGGCGAGGGCCGGAGTGGCCACCTCGGCGGTGGGCAGGCTCAGGCGCGTGACCACCGCGAAGCAGACGGCCACCTCCAGACCGGTGAGGATGATGGTCCAGGCCGGCTTGATGGAGGAGGTCAGCGTGCTATCGGCAGGCGAACCCATCTTCTTGTAGGCACGGTTGAGAATGAACGGAACGAGGATCACCTTGGTGACGAAGGCCGACGCGGCCCACATGAGAAGCTCGGTGGCACCGGTGGTGAGGCCCAGGGTGAGCAGCACGCCCACCAGGACAACCGACTGGATCGCGTACCACTTGATGGCGGACGGGATGGTCTTCGAGACGACCACCATGGTGGAGGTCACGATCAGAAGACCGCCCAGGATATTGACTAACGAATAACCCATGTCCTACCTCCTAACCCATCCAACTAGAGGACAGAGGACCGGCGACGACGACCATGATCATGAGGACGACGAACACGAACGCCATGGCGCGCGGAAGGGGCTGGCCGGCGGCCACGGTCTCGCTCGGCTCACCGGGCAGGACCTTACCCATCCAACGCAGGAACCATGCGAAGGTGGCGACGGTCTCGACGACCATGACGCACACGAGGACAAAGATGACCGTGTTGGTAGCACCAACCGCGAAGCCACCGGAAATGATCTGGAACTTGGAAAAGAACGTGCTCATGGGGGGCACGCCGGCGATAGCGGTCGCGGCGACCGCAAAGCCCACGCCCGTGACCGGGTACTTCTTCATGAGGCCCTGGATCTTGGGCAGCATACGGGTTCCCAGCGTGAAGCTGAGAGAGCCAGCGATGAGGAAGAACAGGGTCTTGGTGAACGCGTGGTTGAAGATGTGCTCGACGGCGCCGTTAAACGCCATCTGGCTTCCGAACACGGAGAGGCCCAGGCCAAAGAACACGTAGGCGAGCTGCGCGATCGTCGAGAAGGCGAGCAGGCGCTTCATATCCTTCTGGGGCAGGTACATGAGGAAGCCGAAGAGCATGGTCACGACGGCGTCGATGATGGCGACCCAACCGACGATCTCGGGGATATCGCCGGCGCTCGCAAGAGCGCGGGCGAACACGCACACGCCGACCTTAACCATGGACGCGCCATGAAGGTAGGCGGAAACGGGCGTGGGGGCCTCCATTGCGGAGGGCAGCCACATGTAGAGCGGGAACTGGGCGGACTTGGCCCAAGCAGCGAACAGGATGAGCAGCAGCACGACGGTCTTCATACCGGAATCGAGCTGGGAGATCGCGCTCAGCGCGAACGTGCCGGTTCCGGCGAACAGGAAGGCCGCGCCGATGTAGAGTCCCAGAGCGCCGATATGGGTGATGATGAGCGCCTTCATACCGGCCTTCTTGGCCGTGGGCGTCATGTAGTAGCTGATGAGGCCCCAGGAGCACACACCGGTGATCTCGAAGAAAACGAGCTGGCCGACGATGGTGGAGCTGTAGGCGAGACCGGCCATGGCGCCGATGAACGTGGAGAAGTACACGTAGAAGCGACGACGGGGCGCGTCGGGATGCTCCTTATTCTTATCGCTCATGTACGGGAACGAATAGATGACGACGAGCAGGCCGATAGCGACGAACGCGGGTGCGAGCAGCGTGCTCATCCGGTCGAATATGAAGCCCATGACCAAGGTCTGGCCCATACTCGCCCAGGTTACATCGACCGCGTTCATGCCGTTTCCGGCAAACGTCGCGGCCAAGCCAACGGAAGCGACCGTGGCGATGCCGCCGGCAAAGGCGCAGATCCATTTAGCGTAGGGACGCGGCAGCATGACGATGAGCAGGGAGCCCAGCATGGGGACGGCGATCGCCACCATGGCAAAGAGGGACAAGCTCGATTCGATTGACATAGTTTCTCCCTTCTCCCTACGACGACGAAGACGAACGCGAGGACCGCGATGCCGACGACGGCCCAGGTCTGGTTACCGAGCACCTTGAAGCGCGAACGGGAAACGGAGTTCTCGAGCACGCCGCAGACGACGAAATCGACCAGGCACTTGACGAGGAAGACGACGGCGCCCACGAGAGCGGTGACGCCGATGGTCGCGGGCTCTCCCCAGGGGATGAAGATGGAGGTGAACCAAGCGACGACCACGACCTGCTTCATGCCCATGGCGAGCTTCATCATGGCCAGGGACGGGCCGGAGAGCTCGGCGAGCGGGCCCTCCTGGAGCTCCTGCTCGGCTTCGGCCTGATCGAACGGAAGCTTGCCGAGCTCCATGTAACAGGCGGCCGCGAAGGCGACGCCGGCGAGGATAACGGCGACGACGCTCGAGACGTTGCCCGTAACGATGTGCTGACCCATGGTCGCAATGTCCGTGGAGCCGCACACGATGGCGACGGTGAACAGCGCGATGAGCATGGGCGGCTCGATGAGCACGCTCATGAGGAGCTCGCGGATACCGCCGAAGCCCGCGTAGGCGTTGGAGGAATCCACGCCGGACAGCGCGAAGAAGAAGCGGGACAGCGCGAGCGCGTACATGATGGTGATGGCGTCACCAAAGACGGGCATGGGGCTCTGGAGCGTGAACATGGGCAGGCCCATGGCGAGCATAAACGACACCGCGAGGAACAGCGGCGGCATGATGCGCAGCACGAAGCTCGAGTCGGAACTCACGGACTCGGGACGCGCCATGAGCTTCGCGAGGTCCCGGTAATCCTGAAGGATGGACGGACCGCGGCGATTGTGCATCTTCGCGCGAATCACACGGGCGAGGCCGGAGAAGAAGGGCGCGACCAGCATGACCACGAGGCCCTGCGCCATCGCAAGAACGATGTTCATAATATCCTCTCCCCTCTCTAGACCATGACCACGGCGAGCACGAGGAAGACCACGAGCGCCGCGACGATGTAGCAGATGTATACGGAGTAGTTGCCGCCCTCGATCTTGGAGGCGAGGCCGGCCAGCTTGTCGGCACCCTCGCTCGGTGCATCGACCAGGAAACGGTCGGGCAGGGGCTCGACGCCCTGGGCGACACCGGTGAGCTTCTGGAACACGTGCGCGATGGACCAGCAGATCTTGGTGCATACCTCGCGCAGGGTGTAGAGCGGGCCCATGAAGAGTTCGACGTCGGACGCGAAGCTCGTGGCGACGACGGGCATGTGCTCGTTGGGCTCGTAGCCGCACGCCCAAGGGTCGGTCTTCTTAGCGGGGGCCTTGGCGCCGAGGCAGGACCTCAACGCGAACGCGAGGCCGGTGAGGACCACGAGCGCGATGGCGATCGCGGGGGTGGAGGTGGCGGCACCGGAAATCTCGTTCACGAGAGACACGCCCGAGGTGGCTGTGACGGCGGGGCCGGCAAGCACGCTCTGGGCGACGTCGCCCAGAACCGGGGCGATGACCGGGGAGCCGATTCCCAGCACCACGCAGATGGCCGCGAGGAGCATCTGCGAGAACAACATCGGAGCCGGGGACTCCTTGGCGTTCACGGCCTCCTGGGAACGAGGGCTGCTCGCGAACGAGACGCCGTAGGCCTTCACGAAGCACGTGACGGCCAGGGCACCGGTGATGGCGAGGGCGGCCGCGGAGGCGACGGCGAACACCATGACGACCGGGTCGGAGAGCGTCGAGATGTTGAACAGGGACTGGTAGGTGAACCACTCGGAAACGAAGCCGTTGAGCGGCGGGATGGCCGAGATGGCAAGGGCACCGATGAGGAAGCAGACGGCCGTGACCGGCATGCGGCGGAACAGACCGCCCATCTTCTCCATGTTGCGCGTACCCGTGGCATAGAGCAGGGAGCCCGCGCCGAGGAACAGCTCGCCCTTGAACATGGCGTGGTTGAGCGTGTGGTAGAGGGCGGCCATGAGCGCGATCGTCGCGATGACGTCGTTGCCCAGGGCGTGCGCCGTCATGGACGCGCCGACACCGAGCAAGATGATGCCGATGTTCTCGACGGAGTGATAGGCAAGCAGGCGCTTGATGTCGTGCTCGTGGAGGGCGTAGACGACACCCAGGACCGACGAGATGGATCCGAAGACCAGGACCATGAGGCCCCACCAGAGCTGGACGCCCGAACCCGCGAGCAGGTCGAGACCGACCTTGAGGATTCCCAGGATGCCGATCTTGATCATGCCGCCGGACATGAGGGCGGACACGTTGGACGGCGCCTCGGGGTGCGCCTGGGGCAGCCAGGAGTGCAGCGGAATGATACCGGCCTTCGCGCCAAATCCGAAGAACGCGAGGACGAAGCACGCGGAGGAGACGGCGGGTCCAAAGTCATGCGTACGGAAATCACTGAAGCTGAAGGAACCGCCCACGCCGTTGGTCATGAGCAGGAAGCTCGCCATGATGAGAACGAAGCCCACGTGCGCGATGACGAAGTAGAGCCAACCGCCCCTAATGGAGTTCTTGTTCTCCTCGATAACGACAAGGAAGTAGCTCGTAAGGGACATGAGCTCAAAGGCGACCAGGAACCAGAACACGTTGTCGGCGGTGATGACGAGCATCATCGAGGCGACGAAGGTGTTCATAAAGAAGCCGGCGCGCCCGACCTTGCCCGGGTACTCGTCGAAGTAGGACAGACCGTAGATGAAGCCCGCAAAGGCGAGAATCGAGATGAGGACCACGATCAGGCCCGCAAGGCCGTTGAGCAAGAGCTCGAGACGGGCGAACGGGAAGAAGAAGACCGTGTTGAGGGACGAAACGTCGCCAAGCACGGCCTCGAGGCCCGCGATGAACGACAGCACGGCCGCGACGGCGCCGATCAGGCAGCCGGCGGTCTTGGCGGCGTTGTCGGCCTTAATCAGCAGAACCGAGGCGAGCGCACCGATGCACGAGACGGCAAGCGATGCGATAAACAGCGTCATGCTATCCATTGTTTACGCTCCCTTCTGCTTTCTCGGACAGACCCTGGGCCACAGCGGTAACGTCGACGACCGGACCGTTTTCGATCGAGCGCAGGCGCTTGGCCTCGTCGAGCTCGCGATCGGCCGCGCCGCCCATGACGGTCAGCGCCTTGGTGGGGCACGCCGCCACACAATGCGGACCGTCCGGATCGAAGGCGCACAGGTCGCACTTAACAGCGCAGGTGTACTGGCCGGGAGCCCACGTAAGCAGGCTGCTCAGGGACTTAGGATACGAAGGCGTCGGGTCGCACATGCCTGCGACACCGGCGATAGACGTGCCATCGGGATGGATGGCTCCGAAGGGGCACGCGATGGCGCACAGCCTGCACCCGATGCACTCCTGCTCCTTGACGTGGATGCGATCGCCATCGTGCTCGATGGCATTCACCGGGCAGACCTCGGCGCAAGGGGCACCCTCGCAATGGTGGCAGGCCAGGGCGGCCGAGATGCCGCCGGTCTTCACGAGCGCCAGACGCGGCGTATCCTGAAGACCCTGCATCCGGTGGGCATCTGCACAGGCGGACTGGCATGTTCCGCAGCCGATGCACCTCTCCGGGTTGATATCGATGAAGCGGTTCATCCCCACTTCCTTTCAAAATAACGGGCCGGGCGTCCGATGCGCTTGGACGCCCGGCCCAAAAAGCCAACGAGAACGGGACTACACGATTTGGTTCACGTGCGTCTCGTCGTCGAACTTGGCGGCGCCGGGCTCAACATCCTGGGGAGCGGCAGCGTCCACCAGAGCCTGCTTGAGCTCGGTGTACTGACGCTCCACCTCGCCCTCGGCCCACACCTGGTCGGCGATGGCGTCGACCTGGCAGGCAGAGAACTTGTCCTCGGGCGTGTGCGAGACCGGGTCGACCTTGTGCATGGTCAGCTCGTTGCACTTGCCGATCCACCACTGGTAGGTCATATAGACCGTGCCCTTGTTGATACGGTCGGACACGTCCGCGCGGCTATAAACCTGGCCGCGGCGGCTGTGAACCGAGACGATGTCGCCGTTCTTGATGCCGCGGGCCTTCGCGTCCGCGGGATTCATGCGAACGAAGCCGGGCTCGTCGGCAAGCAGTGCCAGCGTCTTGCAGTTACCGGTCATCGAACGGCAGCTGTAGTGGCCGACCTCGCGGACGGTGCAAAGGATGAGCGGGTACTCATCGTCGGGAAGCTCGGAGGGCGCCTCCCAGTCGTGCGCCATCAGGTTGGCACGGCCGTCCTTGGTAGTGAACTTGCCACCCGCGAACATGTCGGGGGTGCCATGGTCGTTCACATCGGTGCTCTTGACAGGCCACTGTGCGTAGCCGCCCTCGGGAGCCATCTTCTCGTAGGTCGCGCCCACAAAGTTGGGGCACAGGCTAATGCACTCGTTCCAGATCTGCTCGGTGTTGTCGTAGTGCATGGGGTAGCCCATGCGCGTGGACAGGTCGGCAAAGATCTCCCAGTCGTGACGGCACTCGCCCTTGGGCGGAACAGCCGCGTCAAAGTGCTGGAAGCTACGGTCGGATGCGGTAAAGACACCCTCGTGCTCGCCCCAAGAGGTAGCGGGCAGGATGACGTCGGCGAGCATGGTCGTCTGCGTCATAAAGATGTCCTGGCAAATGAACAGATCCAGCTCGGAGAGCGTCTTGCGCATACCGGCCGAATCGGGCTCGGTCTGCACCGGGTCCTCGCCGTAGTTGTAGAAGCAGTGCACCTTGCCCTCGTCGACCAGGTGACCCAGGTCGGTGAGCTTGTAGCCCTCCTCGAGCGGGAGCTTTTCCTCAGGCACGCCCCAAGCCTTGGCAAACTTGGCACGCACTGCCGGGTCGGTGACCTTCTGGTAACCAGGGTACAGGTTAGGCAGCATGCCCATATCGCAGGAGCCCTGGACGTTATTCTGGCCACGCACGGGCGCGAGGCCGGAATTGGGTTTGCCGATCTGGCCGGCAACGCAGGCGATGGAGGCGATGGTGTGCACCGTCTTCAGGTTCTGCTTCTGCTGGCATACGCCCATGCCCCAGCCAATGATGGCAGAGGGCTTCGCCGTGGCGTACATCTCGGCAGCTTGGTGGATCAACGCGGGCTCGACACCCGTGATGTCCTGTACGGATTCGGGAGTGTAGTTCTTGATGGTCTCCCACCATTCGTCAAAGCCGTTCGTGTGCTCGGCGACGAATTCCTTGTCGTAGAGGCCATCGTTGACCAAGCAGTTGGCAAAGGCGTTGAGGAACGCAACGTTGCAACCGTTCTTGATCGGAAGGTAGAGATCGGCGATACGCGCGGTTTCGATATGGCGCGGGTCGGCGACGATGATCTTGCAACCCTTTTCTTTGGCTCGCACGATACGCCTTGCGACGATGGGGTGCGAATCGGCAGGGTTATAGCCGAAGAGGAAAATGCAGCCCGCATCCTCCATACCGGGGATGGAGCATGACATGCAACCTGAACCAACCGTGTCCATCAGACCGAGGACAGTAGGGCCGTGTCAAGTACGGGCGCAGTTGTCTACGCTGTGGGTGCCGATGCACGCACGCGTAAACTTCTGCATGACGTAATTCGCCTCATTGCCGCCGCCTCGCGAGGAGCCGGTGGTCATGACAGCGTTAGGACCATATTCGTCAATTATGGCCTGCATCTTAGATGCGGTGAAATCCAGCGCCTCGTCCCAGCTTACGCGCTCAAGATCCGCGCCCTTGGTGCGGCGGATCATCGGGTGCAGTACGCGAGGAGTCAAGATCTTGGTGTCGTTGATGAAGTCGTAGCCGCTCATGCCCTTAAGGCACAGCTCGCCCTGATTGGTGATGCCGTTGAGCGGTTCGGTACCCACAACCTGGCCGTTTTGGACCAAGAGGTTAAACTGGCAACCGGCGCCGCAGTACGGGCAGATCACTTTATGCTTCTCCATGACACCCTCCTTCCTTTCTCTGCTACCGAATACTCGGTACTTATTTGACAATCATTGGGCCTGTCGCCCGACGCTTACGCCTCGTTTTCGATGGTGGCGCGGGCACGCTCGGCAGTCAGTTCTGCCAGACGCTCCTCGTCTACCAGGGTGAGACCCTTGGTCGGACACGCCTCGGCACACGCCGGACCACCAGGACGGTCCACGCACAGGTCGCACTTGAGCACGAAGCTCTTAGTCTGCGAACCCACGCGCACGTCGCCCATCAAGACGGGGACCTGCGTGGTCGCCACGCTCACGGCGCCAAAGGGGCATGCCATGACGCAGCTCTTGCAACCGATGCAGTTGTCCTCGTTGACGCCGATGCGATGGTTCTTTGGATCAAAGAACAAGGCGCCCGTAGGGCAGGCCTTGGCGCACGGAGCGTCCTCGCAGTGGTGACATGCCACCGGCGCGGAAATCTCGTAGGTGCGCGTTACGCGCAAGCGAGGTGCGGCGATGTTGCCGGGAATATCGTGTGCCTCGATGCACGCCGCCATACAGGTTTGGCACCCAATGCAGCGTGAAGAATCAGCCACGACTCGTTTATTGCCCATGTTGTTCACTCCCTCCTGAATCCCATGCCGGAGAGACCCTGTCGACGTTGCCCCGGACCGCCCGTGGTCCAGCATCGGCGTATCGAAGCGCATACGGCGAAACAGGCGCTTCGATAGAGTTCCTCCAACGATATACAGGTTAAATATACGCAGTTGCCTGGGGCAAACTTGAGCATAGGCCCTGCAATACGGGTGTATTGCAGGGGTTTTGGCAGGTTGGAATTATTCTCTAGAAGCTATAAAGGTGAGTGTATTACATGCGTACATCCACGAAAGATTTCACGCTCGCTTCTGAAGGATGTAGTACGTTTGTATTATTGTTCAATCTCAATTACTCTAGTGCAATAAAGTAGTTGTTATAAAATTGGCTATTATTAGCCGATGCTGTATTTGACTATTCATATTGCACGCTCATTAAGGGAAGCCAGTGATGACATCGACTCAAAAACGAGCCATCCTGCAGGTGCGCATTCGCGAGGAAGACAAGCAGCATGCCGAGCATCTCTACGACGCCATGGGCACATCGCTTGCCGAGGCCGTTCGCCTTTTTGTCGCGCAGAGCATTTTGATGCGCAAGCTTCCCTTTCAACCGGTCGCCGTGCGCTCAAAGGACGGCACCGCCGCCTATGGATCGCTCAAAGCATATGGGGACCCCAATCGCCGCTCCGAGGAGCGCAATGCCTGGATTGAGTACCTTGCTACAGAAAGCGACGATTCGATTTTGGGTCCCGAGGAAGTAGATATCCATGAGTAGCACCATCATCGACGAGACCGTCATCCTGCGCTACCTGCTTGACGACGACGAAGTTCTGTCACCGCGCGCTGCCAAGGTCATCGCCACGCGCACCGCTCACGTCTACCCCGAAATCATCACACGCGTCGTGGTCACGCTGCGCGACGTCTATAAGGTTCCCCGCGTTGAGATTGCTGCGGCCTTGAAAAGGCTGCTCGATGACGTCATGGTCGACGAGCCCACCGTTGTCGCCCTTGCCGTCAAACTCTTTGGCAAGACCCATATGGACTTTACCGACTGCCTCCTCGCAGCCCGAACCGCCATCTACAACGATGATGTCATGAGCTTTGGCAAGCCCATCATCCAAGGCATGATCGATTACCGTCGCAAGCGCCAAACCGCCGCCGATGCTCGCGACCGCGCCGCCGAAGCCCACAGCCGAAGCACCGACTCCACCATCGACAAGCTCCGCCACCGCCCCCGCAGCTAACCCCATCCGCATCTGAGTTGCGGTGAAATAGTTCCTGGTTTTAGGCTTATTCGAGCTTTTCAGGAACTATTTCACCGCAACTTTCTGTAAGGGTGGTTTTTAGTGCCGCCGAGGGGCACTAATCAACCGTTTGCCGATATGTTTGGCTCCGACTCATGACTCTGACCTGCCCCGTCAAGCTTTTGGTCAGTTCATGGCAAGGTCTGGCGGACCAAATATGGGATAGCGTAGTGCCATTCACTCCCCCTCGAGACCATGGGGTCGAAAATGAGTCATGATAAACGCTGTTCCAAATCGCAAGCAGAGCTATTCTTCCGGTTATTCGAGGCCCATCATGGCGGGCATCTGTTTGTAGCTACCAAAAAATGGGACGAACGCTGTGCCTACGCGCTCATGCAAAAAGAGATGATTATTCGACTCTACAACCATGTCTACGCTGATCCCGCGTATTGGAATGACCTCGGCGTCGAAGATCGCATCTTTCAATTGGCATCCGCTATTGCGGTCGTTGAACCGGATGCCGTGTTTTGTGGAGCAACGGCGGCACTGCTCTATGGCGTCGGTTCTGCATATTCCCTTCTCGACAAGGTGCAGGTGCTGCTGCCGCGTTCCACCAGACGCGATATGTACGAATTCGTTGAATACCGACGCTGGCGGCCGGGCGACGTATGGCAGCTCGGCCCGTTTACGTTAACGGATACATATCGCACGGTGGTCGACATCGCTCGAACGAGCGCTTTTCGATATGCACTAGGCTATGTCGACGGGTTGGCTCGTGAGTACGGTGTCGAGCGTGAAGAATTGCGTGCATATGCACAAGCGAACTGCCGCGGACTGCACGGCATTGCGCGCGCATTTGACGTTTTTGAACACATGGATAGCAGATCGGATAACGGTGGAGAAGCCGAAGCGCGGGCGGCAATGATTCTGGCGGGAGTTGCCGCTCCCGAACTTCAGGTTGAAATCACTCGACCGGGAAACGCAGGCTATTATTTGGCAGATTACGGATGGCAGATGCCAAACGGCTCTTGGATGCTGGCCGAGCTGCATGGACTAGGCAAGTTTGAGAACGATGCCCAAAATGATCCGGAACATACTGCGGCAAAAACCTATAGAGCTGCCCTCATGCGCGACGCGAACCTGCGTGCCATGGGCCACAACGTCATTCATTTCAAGCTCTCAGACACCTACGATGTCAAAGCGTTCGGCTCCATGATGCGCGGCTTCGGTATACCAACCACAAAACCCTACGCAGACTCCTGACCGGCTGCCCTCATCTTCTCGACAACAGAACCCATCATCGACCCAGCCCGCTCGGCCTCAATAAGTTGCGGTGAAATAGTTCCTGGATAACAGCTTTTGCGGCTAATCCAGGAACTATTTCACCGCAACTTAGGAGGGGATGTGGGGTCCCGGCATGTATATGAAAACGGCTCTGGTCCCAAAAGGAGCCAAAGCCGTTAAAGATATCCTATGGAGCGGGCGACGGGAATCGAACCCGCGTCATCAGCTTGGAAGGCTGGGGTTCTACCATTGAACTACGCCCGCAAGATATGGTCGGGACGACAGGATTTGAACCTGCGACATCCTGCTCCCAAAGCAGGCGCGCTACCAAACTGCGCCACGTCCCGAAGGTGTTGAGCAGCTAAGGTCTAAACCTTGCGTGTCCCAAAGCGAAGGAAATTATAGGGGAGACTCCCCGCCTGTGCAAGCATTGATGCCTTAGCTCCTCGAATGTGCGACAAAACGACTATGGAGCAGACCGATCACAAATGCCACCACAGCAACCGGTGCCCACGCAGCACCGATGTCCGCCAGCGGCAGCGCATCGAACGGCAGCCACGTGCCCGCAAAGAACGCGTCGCGAACCGAGGTGATCACGCTCTGCACCGCGACAACGCCGCCGACCCAGACCCACACCTGCGGATGCGCGTCACAAAAGCCGTGCACCAAGCCCATCAGTACCAGCACGATGGCAACGGGATACAAGGCGTTGAGCATAGGTACTGAGAACATAAGGATCACGTCGAGGCCCACGTTGGAGAGCACGCACGAAAACGCCGCGAACACAAAGGCGAGAATCGCAAAGGGACGGCGCATGGCCTCCTCGGAGGCCTCCGCTCCCCCTTCGACCACATAAGTCTCGCAGAAGTAACGCGAGCAGCAGCTGATGAGGCCGATGCACACGTTCATGCAGGCGAGGAAGAAAATCGCAAATACCACAACCGTGCCGGCAAGGCCAAAGTGCATGGAGGCCGAGCGAGCAAGGATTGCAGCGCCGTTAGTGGCGTCGGGCATCACGGTGCCGAGCTGCATACCGGCAAGGGCCAAGCCGCAATAGATGATGGCCATGAGCACGCCGGCGATCACACCCGAACGCGAGATCTCGAAGGCCACGCGCCTATCGTCGGTAACGCCCAACTCGTGGATGGTCTCGGCGATGATGATGCCGAAGGCGAGCGACGCGAGCAGGTCCATGGTCTGGTAGCCGTCGAGGAAGCCGCGTGCGATCTGGTTTGTGGAGTAGTCGCCCATCGGGTTGGCCGGGATGCCGATGCCGTGGATCAGGCAGGCG
>CAJMPF010000021.1 GCA_905215195.1 uncultured bacterium
GAGCATTAGCCAGGGTCAGCGCCAGCTGCTGACCATTGCGCGCGTGCTGCTCAACAACCCGGCGATTCTCATCCTGGACGAGGCGACGTCGAGTGTGGACACGCGCACCGAGCTCGCCATCGGCCGCGCCATGGACGCGCTCATGCGTGGGCGTACGAGCTTTGTGATCGCGCACCGTCTGTCGACGATCGTAGATGCCGACCTGATCTTGGTCATGGATCACGGCAACATTATCGAGCAGGGCACGCATAAGGAGCTGCTGGCTGCCGAGGGTGCCTACGCCGACCTCTATCTGAGCCAGTTCGCATAATGTGACAAAGGGACAGTCCCACATGTCGCATCAACGCAAAGGCGCGCCGGGGATGAATTCCCTGGCGCGCCTTCTTGCGTTGATGCCGATGTCGTTTTGTGCCGCTTGCGTTCCTAGCGCTCGTCCACGAGCTTGGCGACGAGGGCTTTGAGCTCGGCCACCTCTCGCTCGAGTTCCTTGACGCGGCGGGCATTCTCGGTGATGCCCTGGCGGTTGAGGGCACTCTGCTCGGCGGCGTCATCGGGCATGTACTCGCGATGCTGCTTGGCGTCGAAACTCTCCTCGAACACGCGGCAGCCGTTGCGCTTGATGATGCGTCCCGGCACGCCCACGACGGTGCAGTTGTCGGGCACGTCTTTAACGACGACCGAGTTGCCGCCGATTTTGACGTTGTTGCCGATGCGGATGTTGCCGAGCACCTTGGCGCCCGTGCCCACGGTGACGTTGTTGCCTAGGGTGGGGTGGCGCTTGCCGGTCTCGTTGCCGGTGCCGCCAAGCGTGACGCCCTGGTAGAGCACGCAGTTGTCGCCCACAATGGTGGTCTCGCCGATGACGACGCCCATGGCGTGGTCGATAAAGAAATGCTTGCCGATCTGTGCGGCGGGATGAATCTCGACGCCGGTGATGTGACGGGTGATTTGCGAGAGCACGCGGGCGAGCGAGCGATGACCGTGCTCCCAGAGCCAGTGCTCGGGCACGTGGTTCCACTTGGCGTGCAGGCCAGGATAGGAAAGGAAGATGACCAGACCGTTTTGCGCGGCGGGGTCCTGCGCTTGGACGGTCTTGATGTCCTCGCGAATGGTATTGATAAAGCTCACCGGCCGCCCTCCCTTAGCGCCATGGCAATGCGATTCAATAAAGTATAGCGATTCGCTAGGGATTAGGAAGGACAATCTTGGCGGCATTGCGCGACAGGTGTCAGTTATGCAAACTTGCTGGTAATGGAGTCATGCTTTTGTGGGGTTGCGCACGAGGGGACGCCGCAACCGTATACTGGTCAACTTGGACGTATCCGCGCCCACAACTGAGAGGTTTTACTTCATGGGTTTCATTAATTTTATCGCCGAGCTGCTCAAAGACCCGCGCACCGCGATTGCCAGCTGGATCGCCGCCGGCCCGCTTATGGCCTACGGCTGCGTGTTCCTGATCATCTTTATCGAGACGGGCGTGGTGTTCTTCCCGTTCCTTCCCGGTGATTCGCTGCTGTTTGCTTCGGGCTTCTTTGCCCACAACGGTGGCTTTAACATCGTGGCTTTGCTGGCCGTCGCATGGGCTGCTGCCATCTTGGGCGATCAGTGCAACTTTATGATCGGTCACTTCTTTGGCCGCAAGATCATCGCTTCGGGTAAGGTCAAGGCCATGACGCCCGAGCGCATTAAAAAGTCCGAGGACTTCTTGGACAAGTGGGGCCACCTGGCCATTTTCCTCGGCCGCTTCTTCCCGTTTATCCGCACCTTTGTGCCCTTTATCGCCGGCATGGGCGGCATGCACTGGCGCAACTTTGTCATCTTTAACGTGCTGGGTGGCATTACCTGGTCAACGCTCTTTACGCTGCTGGGCTACTTCTTTGGCGGCATTCCCTTTGTGCAGGAGCACTTTGAGCTGCTGATTATCGGCATCGTTGCCGTGTCGATCATCCCGACCGTGGTCGGTCTGGTCAAGGCTAAGCTGGGTAAATAGAACGCGTAGCTCGAGCCAGCGCGCAAACCGTGCAGTTGAGGCCCGTCGCCGTTTACGGTGGCGGGCCTCTTCAGCTTCGGTCAAATGAAATTACTTTAGTTAGTTAAAGAAAAACGTTTTATCCGACGCGCGTGCGGAGTACAATCTCGTGCATGCGAATCGACGTGCCATCGGTTTTGATGCTGTTCGCGTGTCCCGTCCGGCTCTACGCTCCGGGCGTGCGACGTTGCGACGCGGTCGGCCTCGGTCCTTGCGTGCGGGTTCGCGAGTTTGCAACTGTGTATGTAAGGAGCGACATATGACTGTCGAGAAGAAGGATATCGATTGGGGTAGCCTCGGCTTTGGCTACATGAAGACCGATTACAGCTACGAGGCCCATTGGAAGGACGGCGAGTGGGACGAGGGCGGCCTGACCACCGACCACACCCTGCATGTCTCCGAGTGCGGCGGCATCTTCCATTACTGCCAGGAGGTCTTTGAGGGCCTGAAGGCTTACACCGCCGAGGACGGCAGCATCGTCTGCTTCCGTCCCGACATGAACGCCGAGCGTATGTATAACTCTGCCCAGCGCCTCGAGATGCCCCCGTTCCCCAAGGACAAGTTCGTCGAGGCTGTCAAGCAGGTCGTTTCTGCAAACGCCGCCTGGGTTCCGCCCTTCGGTTCCGGTGCGACCCTGTACGTGCGTCCGTTTATGATCGGCTCCGGTGACGTGATTGGCGTGGCTCCCGCTCCTGAGTACACGTTCCGCATTCTCGTGACCCCGGTCGGTCCGTACTTTAAGGGTGGCCTTAAGCCCGTTAAGCTGCGCGTTTCCGAGTACGACCGTGCCGCACCGCACGGCACCGGCAATATCAAGGCCGGCCTGAACTACGCCATGTCCCTCAAGCCCACGATGGAGGCCCATCGCGAGGGCTATGCCGAGAACCTGTATCTCGACTCCGAGTCCCGCACCTATGTCGAGGAGACCGGCGGCGCCAACGTCCTGTTCGTGAAGGAGGACGGTACGCTCGTCGTTCCGCAGTCGCACACCGACTCCATCCTGCCTTCCATCACCCGTCGTTCGCTCGTTCAGGTTGCTCAGGACCTGGGTATGACCGTCGATCAGCGCCCCGTCGAGTGGGCCGAGGTCAAGGCCGGTACCTTTGTCGAGTGCGGCCTGTGCGGCACCGCTGCCGTCATCTCCCCGGTTGGCGAGATCGACAACAAGGTTTACGGCGCCGACGAGACCGTGACCTTCCCGGCTGGCTACACCGAGATCGGCCCTGTGATGAAGAAGCTCCGCGAGACCCTGACTGGCATCCAGTCCGGTGCTGTCGAGGACAAGCACAACTGGGTTTACACCGTGGCGTAACCTGCCTTACAGCTCTTGGCGAGCACGTCCGGGCAGAGAGCAAGTTCCCTCCCAGCGCGTCCTCGGACATGCAAAAAGGCTCACTGCGCACTTTGTGCGGCGAGCCTTTTTGCGTCCTGCGGAGTGCGCTGGGAAGTTACCCCATGCGGACAGCTGCGGGGTCTTTGTTGCGTTCGTACAAGCAACCCAACATATATATCTGAATTTGGATGGGAGGGGCTTGTTGCTGGTAGGGGCGTTGGGCTGCTGTCGACACTTTGGGATGCGTGGCGCCCTGGGTTGGGGCGATGCTTTGGGATGAGCTTCTTACTTAGTTGAAGAGGGGTTTTATAGCTGATAAGTAGTCTTTGGCTACGTCGGCTTTGTCTGCTTGGAAGTTGTGCCAGGCCCACCATTGGACCATTCCTACGAAGCTTGAGGCTATGTGGTGTAGTAAGAAGCTGCGGTCCATGGTGCCGGCGGGGCCGTTTGGGTCGGTAGGGATGGTTTCGGCTGCGCGCGACATGATGGTCTTGCGTAAGCAGTCGGCGAAGACGCGTGAGCCGGCGCCGGCTACGAGGGCTCGTACGCCTTGACGGCGTTCCCAGAGGTTGTTGAGGATATGCTCGACTTGCACGAGTGGGTCGTCGAGCGGCGTACCATCGTCGTCGAGGGCGTGGGTGCAGATGTCGCTCACGAGCTCGGACAGTAGGTCGTCTTTGCTCTTAAAGAGGCCGTAGAATGTCGCGCGGCCTACGTGAGCGCGCACGATGATGTCGCCGACGGTGATCTTGCCGTAGTCCTCTTCGCGTAGGAGTTCGGAGAACGCCGCGACGATGGCGGCGCGGCTTTTTGTCTTGCGGGCGTCCATGGCTATGCGTCCGCGTGAACAAGCAGGCAGCGGAGCGTACCGGAGCAACCCTCGTAGGGGCGTTTGCCGGCGCCGTAGCCGACGGCTTCGATGCGGTAGCGTGAGGGCAGTTGGTCGGACGTGCGCAGCGCGGTGACGATGGCGGCGCCCGTGGGCGTCACGAGCTCGCCGGCGACCGGTGCGGGCGTGAGAGCGATATTGCCTGCTTGGCATAGGTTGATGACGGCGGGCACCGGGATGGGCATAAGGCCGTGGGCGCAGCGGATGGTGCCGTGGCCCTCGGAAAGCGACTCGACCACGATGTCCTCAATACCCAGGTCATCGAGGCAGATAGCGACAGAGCAGACGTCGACGATGGAGTCGACGGCGCCCACCTCGTGGAACATGACGGTTTCGGGCGTTTTGCCGTGGGCCTTGGCCTCGGCGGCGGCGAGTGCGGTAAAAATGGCGAGCGCGCGACGCTTGGCGCCATCACTCATCTGCGAATTCTCGATAATTTCAGCGATGTCGGCTAGTGAGCGGTGATGATGGTGGTGGGCGTGATGATGGCCCTCGTGGTCATGGCCGTGGGCCTCATGATCATGTTCGTGGCAGTGACTGTGCTCGTCGTGCTCATGATGGTGGTGCTCGTGCTCGTGCGTGTGCTCGGCAGCTGCTTCGTTGCCGTAGAGCCAGGCCATATCGTGATCGTGGTTCTCGAGCTCCTCTGCAAGCTGGACGTCAAAATCACAGGCGTCGATGCCATGCTTGTTTGCACGCGTGACGGCAATCTCAAAGCCGTCGACCGGCAGCGTGGCGAGCTGTTCGCGCAGGTGCTCCTCGCTGGCGCCCAGGTCGAGCAGGGCCGCGACGGTCATGTCGCCGCTGATGCCCGAGGTGCCGTCGATGATAAGCGTGTGCTGATGATTGGACATGGAATGCTCCTTAGCGGGCGCGGGGTGTGCCGGCGCTCAGATGATTGATAAGACTTGCCTGGTAGGCGGCGCCAAAGCCGTTGTCGATATTGACGACCGAAACGCCGCTGGCGCAGGAGTTGAGCATGGCGAGCAGCGCGGCTACGCCACCAAAGCTCGCGCCGTAGCCCACGCTGGTGGGAACGGCGATGACCGGACAGCTCACCAGACCGCCGACAACGCTCGCCAGTGCGCCCTCCATGCCGGCGATGGCGATGACCACCTGCGCCTGTGCAAGTTCCTCGGCATGCGCGAGCAGGCGGTGCAGGCCGGCAACACCCACGTCGTAGAGGCGGTCGACCTCGTTGCCATAGAACTCGGCCGTCAACGCGGCTTCTTCGGCGACGGGCAGGTCGCTCGTGCCGGCGCAGGCGACGACGATGCGTCCGTTGCCAGTAGGGGAGGGCTTGCCGCCCACGAGGGCGAGCTGTGCGTTCGGGATATATCCCAGGTCGATGCCGTTGCCGAGGAGCTCCGAGGTACGGGCTGCTTTTTCGCTGTCCAGGCGCGTGACCAGGACGCGCTCCTGGCCGGCATCGCGCAGCGCTTCGATAATGGCGGTAATCTGCTCGGCGGTTTTACCGGCACCGTAGACAACCTCGCCGGCTCCCTGGCGCACCCCGCGCGAAAGATCGAGCTGTGCAAAGCCTAGGTCGGCGGTCGGCGCCGTCTGGATGCGCGTGAGGGCATCGGCCGGCATAATGCTTCCGTCTGCCACGTCACTTAGCAATTGCTCAAGATCTCGTTTGTCCATATAAGTTCCCTTCGACGCAGAAAAGTTTAGCACGCGAAGGGTTGTTTCCGAACATTAGAGCATAATTGTTCGGAAATCTGACATGTCAGATTAGATGAAGTTGTGAGGCAAACTGACTAGTCGCGCAGGATGATGTCCATGGCGAGCATCAGGTTGCGCTCGTCGATGGCAAATGGGGCGGCCTCGCGCGTCTTGGGCTTGGCGCAAAATGCGATGCCCGTGCCTGCGGCCTGAATCATGGGGATGTCGTTGGCGCCGTCACCGATCGCGACGGTATGGGCCATATCGACACCGCACTCGACTGCCCAATCCAGCAGCTGGATGAGCTTGGACTCCTTGGTCACAATGTCTGCCGCCAACTTACCGGTGAGCTTGCCGTCCACGACCTCCAGGCGGTTAGCGAGACAAAAGTCGATGCCCGCGGCGGCCACGATCTTGTCGGCGCCCTCGTGGAAGCCGCCGCTCACCACGCCGACCTTCCAGCCCTTGCTGTGTCCCGAGCGCACAAGCTCCAACGCGCCGGGGGTAAACGTCACGCGCTCAAAGGTGCGCTCGAACACGCTCTCGTCCAGGCCGGCGAGCAGCCCCACGCGCTTCTCGAGCGCTTGCCTAAAGTCCAGCTCGCCGCGCATAGCGCGATCGGTGATTTGCGCAACTTGCTCGCCCACGCCGGCCTCCTCGCCCAACAGGTCGATGACCTCCTGGTTGATGAGCGTGGAGTCGATATCCATAACGATGAGGCGTGCGGTCATGAGGGGCCTTTCCGAGTGCAGTTGTATTGGGGCACATTGTCGCACGTGGCGCGCGTCGGCGACGGCCACGGTGCGTCAATTGTTTCGTCTCCGTCAAGTCTTTGGGCAGGAGCCACTTTTTCGCGGCACATCGACGCGGGTGCGATAAGATAGAACGCCATGTCTGGCTGCGCGGTTTACGCAGGCTGGGCAAATCTGTACGACGCCGCCCGGAACGACACGGGGCGGCACAGATCCATAAAGGAGGATCACTGGTATGAGCCAGACCCGTCCCATCGATGAGCATTCCATGCACACCCGTACCTGCGGCGAGCTTCGCTTCGAGAACGTGGGCGAAGAGGTCACCCTCACCGGTTGGGTGAGCCGTCGCCGCGACCACGGCGGCCTTATCTTCTGCGACCTTCGTGACCGCGAGGGCATCACGCAGCTCACTTTCGACCCCGAGCACTCCGACGGCGACGCCTTTAAGATCGCCGAGACCATGCGTCCCGAGTGGCCCATCAAGATTCACGGCGTCGTGCGCTCCCGTGGCGAGGAGACCACCAACGCCAAGCTCGCGACCGGCGAGATCGAGGTCCTGACCGACCACGCCGAGGTGCTCAACACGTCTGTCACCCCGCCGTTCCAGATCGAGGACGGCATCGAGACCAGCGAGGACACCCGTCTGCGCTATCGCTATCTGGACCTCCGCCGTCCCGAGATGATGGCCAACCTCAAGCTGCGCTCCGACTTTACCTTTGCCATTCGCGAGGCGCTGCACAACCGTGAGTTCATGGAGGTCGAGACGCCCTCCCTGTTTAAGTCCACGCCCGAGGGCGCCCGCGACTTCATCGTTCCCAGCCGTATTCAGCCGGGTAACTTCTACGCCCTGCCGCAGTCCCCGCAGCTCCTGAAGCAGCTGCTTATGGTCGGTGGCGTTGAGCGCTACTACCAGGTCGCCAAGTGCTTCCGCGACGAGGACCTGCGTGCCGACCGTCAGCCCGAGTTCACCCAGGTCGATATCGAGATGTCCTTCGTGGACCAGAACGACGTTATGAGCGCGCTCGAAGAGGTCTTGGCCGATGCCTTCGGCCGCATGGGCGTCGAGATGCCCACGCCGTTGCGTCGCATGGACTACTGGGAGGCCATGGACACCTATGGCTCCGACAAGCCCGATACCCGCTATGGCATGCACCTGGTCGACCTGACCGACATCTTTGCCAACTCCAAGTTCAAGGTCTTTGCGACCGCCGCAAACGAGGAGGGCTCTGTCGTCAAGGCCATCAACGCCAAGGGCGCCGGTGCCTGGGCACGTGCCAAGATCGATAAGCTCGCCGGCGTGGCCTCCACGTTTGGCGCCAAGGGCCTGGCTTGGATCGCCTTCCGCGAGGACGGCTCCATCAACAGCCCCATCGTCAAGTTCTTCTCGGACGAGGAGATGGCGGCTCTGCGCGAGCGCATGGACGTCGAGCCCGGCGACCTTGTGATGTTCGCCGCCGGCCCGCGCCTGCTCTCTGACGAGATCCTGGGCGGCATGCGCTCCCACATGGCCAACGCGCTCGAGATCAAGCGCGAGGGCCACGACTTCCTGTGGGTCGTCAACTTCCCGCTGTTCCACTGGGATGAGGACCGCAAGGCTTACGCTGCCGAGCATCAGCCCTTTACCCTGCCGACCGAGACCGACATCGCCAAGATCGAGGCCGATCCGCTGGCAGCCGGTTCTTGCACCTACGACTTTGTCATGGACGGCTTTGAGGCCGGCGGCGGCGGTATGCGTATCCACAACGCCGAGATGCAGATGTCCATGCTCAAGCTCCTGGGCTTTACCGAGGAGCGTGCCGAGTCTCAGTTCGGCTTCCTCATGGAGGCTCTCAAGTTTGGTGCACCCCCGATGGGCGGTTTCGCTCTGGGCCTGGACCGCGTGTGCATGCTGCTCACCGGTTCCGACTCCATCCGTGACGTCATGGCGTTCCCCAAGACGGCCAGCGGCTCCGACCTTATGTCGGGTGCTCCGAGTGCCGTTAGCGGCGCCCAGCTCAAGGACGTCAGCCTGCGCCTGATGTAGGCGAGCGGCTACATATTGCCCGCAACGAGGGAAGGACGTGTGCCTTCCCTCGTTTTTTATGTCGTGACGTCATGGTTTGGAGGCTTGCCGTCGTGCGCCGGGAAACTACAACCCGGAATCTGCGTCCAGAAGGGGTCGCGCTTTCCCAAAGGGGGTCCTCTGGGAAAGCGCGACCCAGTATTCGGCAAAATAATGGGGCACAGTTTCCGGTTGAGCTGTCTAACGGAAACTGTGCCCCAGAATGAGCGCTCAAACGGGACAGGCTTTCCGCAACAACTGTTTGGCGGAAAGCCTGCCCCAGTTTCTTATAGCGAGTCTCTCTGAACGAGCTGCATGTGCATGACGGTGGTGGTGGGCTCGGCACCCTTGATCATGTCGAGCGCAATGTTGGCGGCCATGTGTCCTTCTTCGCGCAGGGGCTGGCGGACGGTCGTGAGCGCGGGGACGCAGCGCGCCGCAATCTCGTGATCGTCGAAGCCGACGACAGAAACGTCCGCAGGAACGGATAGGCCTGCCTCGTTGAGTGCGGTGATGACGCCAGCCGCGATACGGTCCGATCCGCAGAGCACGCCATCGAAAGCAATCTCGCGCGCGAGGATCTGGTGCATGGCCTGATAGCCGTCTCCGCTGTTCCAGCCGGTATAGATAACGTTTGCGTCTGGGAGGTCTTCGCCCAAGACGGCGCGGTAGCCGCGCAGGCGGTCGGCAACAGCGGGGGTGTCTTGCGGTCCCAACACGGCGACGATATCTTTGCGCCCGCGATCCTTCATGGCGAGTGCCGCTAAATGTCCGCCCTCTTCGTCGTCAGAGTAGACCGTCGAGAACACATCGCGATAGGGGTGGCCCTCGAGCTGGCCACACAACACGGTGGGTACGCCCAGCTCGCGCAGCACCTCGAGCAGCTCGCTGCCTTTGTAGGGAGAGACGTCGATCACGGCGTCGAACGAGCGGCGCTCAAAGTGCTCGCGTGCGCGGTTGCGCTCATGCGTAGAAGACGCCTGCAAGATAACGGGCAGATAGGACGACTCCGACAGTTCCTCGGTAATGCCGCTCAAAAACTCGCTATAGGTGGGGTCGCTGAAGAGTTCACTCAGAGGCTCGGTCACGAGCACGGCGATGATTTCCGTGCGCCCGACAGCGAGCGCTCGGCCACGAGCGTTGGGGACAAAATTGACTTCCTTGGCCGCCGCGCGGATGCGCTTTTTGGTTTCCTCGCTAATGCGGGGCGAATCGTTGAGGGCGCGCGATGCCGTGGAGCGCGACACGCCGGCAGCTGCGGCAACCTCGGCAAGCGTAGGTGCGGTGCGAACTGGTTGTGTCATGGCGTCTCCTGGAAAATGCGGTCGATGTTGTCACTGATACGGGCTAGTGCGGATACAGCTTACTATAGTGCGCCTGAACAGCGTTCATGATATCCGGTGACCGGTGTCGTTTTGCAACCAAGCCGAAATCGAATACGTCTCGTGTGGGTGAGATATCAGCGGGCGTGGAGGTTGCCTACGAGCTTAAGAACGATGTCTTGTGCTGAGTTTCGATACTCAGGGTGACATAAGTGTTGCGATTGTACAACCGGTTGCACAGTTTTTTACATCGCCCGTAAGATAAGGACAACCGGTTGCACAAGAATCACTACGATGATGAAGGAGCATCACCATGGACGCCATTAACGATTGGGAAAACCAAGCGCTCACCCACAGGAACCGTCTGGCACCCCATGCGTACTTTATGGGTTACGAGACCGCCGATCTCGCTGCAACGTACAGCCGCGAGCTGTCGCGCGGGTTTGTCCAGCTGTCCGGCTCGTGGCAGTTCCGCCTCTTTGAGGGCCCCGCTGCCGTCTCCAACGAGGAACTCTCCACGTACAAGCCCGAGTGGGATCACGTGGAGGTTCCGCACCTGTGGCAGGTGGACGGCTATGGCAACCTTGCCTATACCGACGAGGGTTTCCCGTTCCCGGTGGACCAGCCGTTCGTTCCCTCCGACGACCCCACGGGCGTCTACCAGCGCATCGTCAATCTTCCCGCTGTTCCCGCCGGCGCTCGCGAGATCATTCGCTTCGACGGCATCGAGAGCTATGGCGAGCTGTACGTCAACGGTCAGTATATCGGCATGACCAAGGGTTCGCGCCTGTCTGCCGAGTTCGACGTGACCGACGCGCTCGTCGAGGGCGACAACCTGTTTGCGGTCAAGGTCCTGCAGTACAGCGATGGCAGCTACATCGAGGATCAGGACATGTGGTGGGCCTCGGGCATCTTCCGCGATGTGTACCTTATGCAGCGTCCCGCCGCGCACCTGGTCGACTTTAGGTTCCGCACGCACCGCGAGGGCGATGCCGCTCTGATCACGCTCGATACGGTTGCCGAGGGCGCTTCCCGCGTTGTGTTTACGCTCAGCGATGGCGAGAACGTGGTGGCTACGGGTGAGTGCGTCGACAGCCATGCCGAGTGCAGCGTGACCGATGCCCACTTCTGGAATCCCGAGGACCCCTTCCTCTACGATCTTACGTATGAGGTCTACGACGACGACAAGGTGAGCGAGTACGTCCCGCATCGCCAGGGTCTTGCCGAGGTGACGGTCGAGGGCAATCATATCTACCTCAACGGCACTTACTTTAAAATGCATGGCGTCAACCGCCACGATCACGACGATCACAAGGGCCGCGCCGTGGGCCTCGATCGCATGCGCCGCGACCTGGAGCTCATGAAGCAGCACAACATCAACGCAGTGCGCACCTCTCACTATGCCAATGACCCGCGCTTCTACGAGCTGTGTGATGAGTATGGCATCATGCTGGTCGCCGAGACCGATATGGAGAGCCACGGCTTCGAGAATATCGGCAACATCGCCCTGGTTACCGACGACCCGGCATGGGAGCCGGCCTACGTCGACCGTATTGAGCGCCTGGTGATGCAGGAGCGCAACCACGCGTGCATCATCATGTGGTCGCTGGGCAACGAGAGCGGCTATGGCCGCAACATCCGCGCGATGTACGCCAAGGCTCACGAGCTCGATGGTCGTCCGGTCCACTACGAGGAGGACCGCAACGCCGATACCGTCGACGTCATTTCCACGATGTACTCCCGTGTGTCGCAGATGAACGACTTTGGTGAGCATCCGTTCCCCAAGCCGCGCATCAACTGCGAGTACGGCCACTCCATGGGTAATGGTCCCGGAGGCCTGTCCGAGTACCAGGAGGTCTTCGATCGCTGGGATTGCATCCAAGGCCAGTTTATCTGGGAATGGTGCGACCACGGTCTGGCTGCTGTGACCGAGGACGGCATTGCCTACGATATGTATGGCGGCGACAACGGCGATTACCCCAACAACAGCAACTTCTGCATCGATGGCATGGTGTTCCCCTGGCAGCAGCCGAGCCCGGGCCTCACTGAGTATGGCCAGGTCATCTGCCCGGTTCGCATGGCTTATGACGCCGAGGCGGGCGAGCTGACTGTCACCAACAAGCGCTGGTTTACCACCCTCGAGGATGTTTGCCTGTCGGCGGAGACCCTGGTGGACGGCGACGTGGTCTGCCGCAAGACGCTCATGCCCGGTGCGGTTGCCCCCGGTGAGTCCGTCCAGCTTCCGCTGGTGATTCACGAGGCCGCGGTAGGCGAGACCCTGCTGACTGTGCGCGCCTACACCATGGCCGCTCACGTCTGGTGCGAGCCGATGTTCCAACTGGGCGCAAGCCAGTTTGCCATCGCAAACCATCCGGCGTCGGCCATTGCGGCTCCCACTCGTCCTGAGCTTACGGTCGAGGAGACCGAGCAGGAGATTCGCATTCACTCCCTCAACGGCGAGCTGACCTTCAGCAAGGTAAACGGCACCGTGAGCGAGTGGAAGGCATCCGGCCGTGACGTCATGGCCTCTGGTCCCCAGGTTGGTTTTTGGCATCCGCTCGTCGACAACCACGCCCAGGAGTACGACTCCCTGTGGAAGGACAACTTCATCGATGTAATGCAGACGTCCACCCGCAAGGTTTCTTGGAAGCAGGACGGCAATGCGGTCGTCGTTACCGTGAGCCAACGTATTGCTCCTCCCGTCCGCGCGTTCGGCATGCGCGTCGAGCTTGTCTACACCGTGCTTCCGAGCGGTCGCGTCGACCTCAAGGTTTCCGGCGAGCCCTACGGCGACTATTCGGACATTATCCCGCGCATCGGCATCTCCTTTGAGGTTCCCGGTTGCGATCGTGCCGTCGAGTGGTATGGCCACGGCCCGGGCGAGAACTATCCGGACTCGCTGCGTGCCAACCCGGTCGGTCATTACCGCACTACGGTCGACGACATGTTCACGCCCTACGTTATGCCTCAGGACTGTGCCAACCGCGAGGGTACCCGCTGGGTTGCCCTGCGCTCTAGCCACGGTGATGGCGTGCTGGTGACTCGTCCGGCCGACGCCGCTTCCAACCCGTTCTCGTTCTCGGCATGGCCCTATAGCTGCGAGGCTATTGATAATGCCAAGCACGTCTACGACCTTGTTCCGGGCGACACGGTCACGGTTAACATCAACGACCAGCTGCTCGGCCTTGGCTCGAACTCTTGGGGTTCCGAGGTGCTCGATTCCTATCGCACCCGTTTTGAGAGCTTCAGCTTTGAGGTGTCCCTGCGACCGCTGACGTCTGCCGATCTGGCTCAGGCACTGGCACCCATTAAGGAGGCATAAGTCATGCATGTCTTTAACTCGCGCGCCGATTTCGACGCTCAGATGAAGTCCGTCAAGAAGTGGATGCGTACCGGCCAGGCGCTCGACGGCGTTTCTGAACTGCAGCACGATGTGGCGTACTCCATCGGCGACTCGCTGGTGTACTGGTGGGTCTATGCCCGCGAGGCCGCAACCGCCGACC
>CAJMPF010000022.1 GCA_905215195.1 uncultured bacterium
CATAGCACTCGTTGGCGTAACCCTCATCGTCCACGCCGCCCATGATGTGCAGGCGCACCTTGGGCAGGCGCTCGTGCAACTCAAAGAAGGCATAGATCATGGTCTTGACGTCCTTGATGGGCGCCAGGCGCACCACAGCGCCAATGTCCACCCAGCCGTCATCGGGCTTTAAGGGAATGTCCTTAAAGCGGTTGAACTGGATGCCGTTGGGGATGACCAGGCATTTGTCCTCATCGCAGCCCATATCGATCTGCGTCTTGCGGGCGTTATGGAACAAACTCGTCACGCGGAAGGCGCGGCGATAGATCTCCTCCGAAAGCAGGTAGAAAAAGCGGATCCAGCGGTCCTTAAACGACGGCACCACCCAATCGGCGCGAATGATCTCTTCCTCGCGCTCGCGGGTATAGATGCCATGTTCGGTCAGCAGCACCGGCGCGTGGCGAACGCTTGAGCCCAGGCAGGCGAGCAGGCCACCGTAGCCGGTCGAGATGGCATGGTACACATCGGCCACCGGCACCTCGCTGCCCAACAGGTAGAGCACGGGAAGCAACATGGAGCGCATGGTGTGGAATGCATCGGCAAAGGGCGTGTAGGGGTACTCGGCCAGGCACACGTCGCGGAAGATGTCCATAAACGTTCGGCTCTGCAAAAACGAGAGCGGATGCACGCGACGGCGCTGAAAGATATCGAACAACACGTCCCAGTCCGGATTGGAGAGCGACACCAGGCGGCGTAGCGCCTCGCGCTCGCGGTCGTCAAAACTGGCTTCGTGCTGCTCGCCCGAAAGCCGCAGGGCATCGTCTAGGAACACCTCGTGCACCTCGACCACGTTGCCGGGCAGCTCGTAGACAAATTTGCCGCGGTCGGCAGCATGCGCGCCGATCACCCACAGCACAAACTCGTGCTCGGGCATGGCCTGGATATAGCCATGCATCCAGGTAGATACGCCGCCGTGCACATAGGGGTAGCAACCCTCGAGTACCAAGCAGATTCTCATCTGTCGCCACCCTCCTTGCGCTCGATCGTCACGGTCTTATCATTTGCCTTGAGCAGATACAGATTGCCCGTAAGGTGCGTCAGTTCGCCACCCGTCACCGCACCCGGCTCGCCATTGTTGGCACGGAACATGAGCCACGCCTCGTCGTGGAAATTACCCAGGCTGAGCGTCCAGGCATCCGCGCTGGTATCCACGCCCACCGTCACCGACGAAAAGCGCTGGATGGCGCCCGAGCATTCCGAGCCGGTCTGGCGACGCAGATCGGGCGCGGATTTGGTAAGCCACTCCAGGTAGTCGGTCAGGCCACCCTTGTAGACCTCCCAGCCCTCCTTGGCTCCGCGATCGGGGTCCAAAAGGTCGTCCGGATGCATAAAGTGCGTGCTCACGTAGTGCATGTTGAGTTCGGACACGGCTGCCAGACGCATATAGGAATCGTCGACCATGCCGCCCGAAACAATACGTGGCTGCTCCACAATGCCATCGCTCGCCACGCCAAACTCCTGCACGTACGGCAGGTCGGTGCCATCCTCAAAATACGTACTGGCAATGGTCTTAATTCGCGGAGCATCGGTACCGATAAGCTTGCGCGCGCGGGCCGAAAGGATATTCGACGGCGGCACGTAAACCGAGCCATGAGCATTGGGCAGGACCTCGTCTTGAAACGCGATAAGTTCGTTGAGCGATGCGACGAGCGTCTCCTTGTTCTTCCACGTCTTGTAGTCGTACAGCGTGCCATAGTCGGTGTCCCAGAGTGCCAGAGGCTGATGGTTGTAGCCGTGAAAGCCCAGCTCTCCGCCCATCTGCAGCAGCATGCCGCCAAAGTAGCGGAACTGTGTGGTATCGGCTTGGCGCGCGGGCTCGGTCTGGTTGACCGCGTCCTCGTAGTTTTCGATCATCACGCCGGTATAGCGAATGCCGTATTTTTGCGCGAGCTTTTGCAGATCGGGCCACCAGACCTTGGTATAAAAGTCGGCAATGGAAAGCCCGTAGTCGCGCTTGATGTAGGTGCCGTCGCCCGAGGGCACGGGACTAGGAAAGTCGTCCAAAAAGAACACGGCGCTGTTGATGACTGGATAGGCCGTGGCATCACCCAGCAAGCTTACGGCCGAAGCATAGAACCCACGCATGACCTTGCCGTAGATGCCAATGTTGCACACCACGGTGTGACCACTGCCGCAATCGTTAGACCAAATGAGCGGCGTGCCCGCGTCACCGGTCTTTGCCCAGACGTGCGCCGTTTCGCGCAATGAAACCGAAAGCGACGAATCAAAGGGGTCCGAGAGCTCGTAGCGCTCTCCCCCGCCCAGCATAAAGTCCTCACTCGGAACGATACTTTCGGCTGTCGCATAGTCATATCCGGCCGATTCGATCCCAAGCTTGGAAGCAATAGCCTGCAGGTAGTTCGAGTTATCTGGCGTCATGCCCAGCATGAGTGAGCCGCCCGCACTCACCCAACTCATCAGATCGGTCAGATGCGTACTCAGTCCGTCAAGCGAGGGCATAAGCACAATCACGCGATCAAACGACGTGAGCGATGGGATCGTGTCCGCACCGTCGGTGGCAATATCAACATCGCGATGGGCAATCTTCATGTCCAGCAAAATCTGGTCGAACTGGTCTTTAACATCGTCGACGCTATCTTGGTCCGAATCGGTAATGACCAGGCACGTGGGCTTTTGGCCAAAGATTGCCGAGGAGGCCGGCACTGCATCGTTGGCGGCAAGCATCCCCAGCTTATGCTGGCCCGCACTGTACTGCACGCCGGCACGCTCCACCAGCAGCACGGCGGCCATGGCAATAAAGACCGCCCACACCACGAGGAGCCCCATCCAACGAAAGCGCCCTGCACGGTCGCGGATATGTTGCGCCACGCTCATCTGGCCTCCTCCCCGTCGCGCCAAAACGCCAACTTTTCGCGGTTGTCGGCGCTCAAATATACATGTTGCTTGTCAATCGCATCGATCACACGGTGAACCTCGTCACCGTTGCGGCGCATCACGGCCAGGCGCAGGCAAAGCATCCAAACCTCCTGCTCCTCGGGCACGTCGAGCACCAGCTGGTCGGTCACGGCCTGCGCCTCGTCGATCTGTCCGACATCGGCCAGCGCCGTCGCGTATCGAATGCGCAGCTCAAAGGTGTCCTCGCGCTCGCAGCGACGCGCAAGCAGGCGCGCGTACTGTTGGCGCTGAATCTGAGCCACGCGCCCCTCAGCCAAGCCCGAGCCCAAGTATTCACCAAGAAAATCGCAGTATTCGTTGAGGTTTTGCGCGCTCGGGTCCGTCTTAAAGGCACGCTCCAGCTGCTGCAGTTTAAGGTCGGACTCCTTGGAGATCTGCGCCACCGCCGTCGCGGCATAGTGCGCCACCTCAACGTCGTCGTTAAGCTTAGCCGCCTGCAGCTGCGCCAGGTACGCGTCGGGCTCCTCGGTGAGCATGGAGAGCATTAGGCGGCGCCGGTATGCCGGGTCGTTGACGATGAGCGCCTCCTCGAGCGGGACCACGCCCGCATCGGCGTCACGGTCGTGCACCAGGATGCTGCGATGCAGGTCGTCGTTAAAGCGCAGCGACTCCAGCGCAGACTCTTTCAGCACCTCGCCAAACACCGCGCTGCGGACCGATAGCAGAACCACCAGCAACGGGCCCCACAGCGGCACCAGCACTATCACCGCCAGCATGTGCCCGCGCACCGGCAGCAGGCCCAGCTTCATAAGCGTCCACAGCATCAGACAAACCAGCGCATGAATCAGCAGCAAAACGGCAGCAACGACAAGCGAGATCAAGCGACACTCCCCTCACCGTCACCGGTATAAGAGATGTGCTGCAGCAGCGCCACGATGTCCTCGCCGTCGACGGGCTCCACCGCAATCTGCTTTGCGCTCAGGCGCTCGCGGATAATGGGCAGATCGCACGCCTTTGCCTGGCGCATAAGCAGGTAGAGCACGTCGCCGTCGACCAAGCCCGCCGCGTCGCTCTCGCGGATTGCCGACCCAATTGCGCCCACCAGCTCGCCGACAGGCTCCATGCCCGGTACCACGCGCAGGAGCAAATAACTCCCCATCTTGCTATCTGCGAGCGCTTGCTCCGCCGCGAGCTCTTGGCCAAAGGCAGCCTGCTTGAGCACGCATGTGCCGTCAACGCAGCGTTTATCCTGCGCCACCGCCTCATAGTCAAAGGCACGGCCCAGCGCGCTTTCGACCAGCCCGCACAAGATGCGGAACAGGTTTTGATAATAGAGGGTCATTTGGTTTTCGGCCGCACTACGCACAAAGATCAGCACGGCGAGTGCCCCGTCGCGCTCGATCGTGTATCCAAACATGGGAAGCCCCGGCGTCAGCTCGCGGTTCACCCACAGGTTCGAACGACCCCCGTCGCCCAAAAGAGGTGCAAGCTGCTCAAGCGTGAGCGAGCGTGCGGCATCTTCGGCAATCGCGGGACTTGCTGCTACCAGGCGTGCAAATGCCCCGCCCGAAACATGGTAGATCGCCACCGAATCGTTCTCGAGGATCTCGCCCAGAAGCTCGCAGCACTTGCGATAGATGTCGCGTGGGTTGAATACGTCGAGCTCCTGCGTCACGGCAAAGATCTTGCCAAAGCTGTCGTGGCGACCCACGATCTGGCGCCTGTACGCACGCTTGTCCTCGATCGCGTCGTGGTAGAGCTGCGTAAGGAACGTATTGCGGTTGCGCGCGAGCTCGTTTTGATCGCGCTCCGCCCTAACGGCTTCGCTGTTGCGCAGCTGCACATAGCCGCACACGGCACCCACCACAAAGTACGCAATAAACGGCAGCCAGTTGGACGGCTCGTAAAACAGGCCCTGGAAGGTATAGCCATACTGGGTAAAGTAACTCGCGGCCAAACCCACCGACGCCAGCAGCGCCGCAACCAGGCCAAAGTCCAAGCCATACAGCGTGCCGATCAGCACCACGTAGAGCAGGCGATAATCGAGCACGTTGAGCTGGGCCGATTGGGAGAACAAATGCTCCAGTACCTCGAACAGAACCCAAGCAACGCCCGTCTCCAGGCATTTAATAGGCATCGCGCGCATCTGGATGCGGTCGATGGCGGCGCGCAAAGGGTTGACCTTCTTTGCGCGGCCAACATCCCAACGCGCTTGAATGGTCGAAAGATCGCGCAGCAGGTCGTACCGCTGAAACCAACCATAGCGCACGCGAACGACGTCGCTGACGGGCAGGGCATAGCCGGCAGAATCGCCATAGGCAACTGAGAGCCCTGGGAACAGCGCCTTGAAGGCCTCGCCCACCTCGCCCGCCGTGTGATGGAAGGCATCGGCAACGTCGAGCGTCTCAAAAGAGACATCCCAGCTATCGAAGATGCGGCGAATCAGCACCGCGAGTTCCTCGGCGCACAGCAGGGGAAACGCCGCATCCTCCGCGCCCTGCAGAGCAACCGATCCAGTTGAGCACGCATCGAACAACGGCACCAAAAACGGATCTTCTAGCGCGGCGGAGGCAGTGTACAGGAAGGGCACGCGCAGGATCTTGGTCTGAACGCCCTCGCGAGCAGCGTAGTAGCGGCACAGGTCGTTGGCTGCGTGCGCGATAACGCCCTTGCCAGTTCGCCCCGCGGCATCGGCGGCCCCCTCGGCACCCGCGGGCCCCGCTACATACAGCAGTTGGACCCGGCGACCCGCGCACGCACGAAAGACCGTGCGCAGCAGCTCGATATCGCCTACGGTATCGGTATGCGGGGTAAGGTAATTAGACAGGTAGACCACGCGTTCGAATTCGTAGGCCTGATCCAGGTGTTGCAAAAGCTCTTTCCACGAGGCATGGGGCGATGACTCGTCGCGGCGCGTGTCCTGCGCGGCTACGACCTGCACATGGTCCTCGGGGAACGCCTTGGCACAAAAGTCATCGTCAACATATGCGGTGTTGCCAACAACCAGCACCTCCATAGCGCACCCCTCCCCTAAAATCCACTTTAGACATCGTCAAACATGCGTATTTTACGCTGTCAACGCAAGCTGGAACGCCTTTAAGGCTGTTTTAAGAACTTTTTTAGAGGATGTGGGGACATCGAGAGCTAGATAGTGAATCCAATCTGTGGCAGATAAAGTGGCCCCCATACTCCACCAGCGGCGACATTTTCAATAATGCCTCTTGCATAGGAATACAGGTCCTGCATACCGGTGCTAAGTGCTTCTCTGTCAAAAGCATCGTCATCTAAATCCGCAGGAGCGCGATATATGCCGGAGACGGATATTTCGGAACGATAGTAATGACCTTCATTGCTGGGTAGAAGCTCTATAACTAAATTGAGCTGACGAAACCTGACTCCGTTTTCGTCCGAGAATGCACTGGTAATAGCATTTCGGACGTTGCATTCAACGTCAGACTTATTGACGCCCTCTTTCGGAATCATCCCGCCATCAAATGATAAACTGTCCACTTTTCTGGTCACGCATGTAATCAACGGAGATTCAACGCGTTGCTTCTGAAGCGATTCCATTTACATCTCCAATCGAAAGGCATTCTCATCTGCCAAAGGAGCCGAGTCCCTATAAGCCGGGGCTTCTCCTCCAAGTATCACCGAAAATCGTGACGCATTAAGTCTTGAGGCCATCTCACCAGATGAAAGTCCCAGATAAGTGCGCGCCTCAGGAACATCTCGAATGAGCTTCATAAGGTTATTTGCGGTAATAGATTGTTGCGATGCCCCGTTCTCCCAACGAGACGCCGTGGGTTTAGAAACCCCTAATAGCGACTCAAACTCATGCTGAGTCAAACCAAGATCAGAGCGCAAATCCTTTATATCCGAGGGAGATAACAGTTCATGAGCCTTAGCATATTGGGAAGCCAGTACATGGGCAAGCTTAGTCGCCTCTGTAGCAGTCATTTCATCGTTGCCGCACTCGCAAACATAATGCTCAATTCCTTTTACGGTAATTTTCTCACCACGGTAAATTTCAGTCATTGGCGCCGTGGTAAATTGCATTTCTTTGCCACATTCCATGCAACGCATGACTCCTCCTTTAATGAATGTATCCATCGATGTTCGCAGACAAAACGTTTAAATGCGCATTGCCTTCGGAATCAATTGAAAACTTAACGTACCAATCCTCGCATTCAAAACCTCGGCACACGTAGACATCTGCGTAAACATCATGCAGAGGTCCATCCATATCGAGCGCGATGGATTTTCTAAAATCATCAGGCTTCAGATAATCAAATAGGTCAGCAAGGAAATGATCGATGTCCAAATAACCAAACTGATTCATCAGGTGTCTGCGCACCCTACCATTTACCATCATCTTTCCCGAGCGAGCCAAAGACTTCGCTTCGTCAAGTGAATATGTCGGTCGGAGCTTGGTTCGATTCATAACCACCCCTTAGTTAGCATAATGCTAACTATATTCGTCTTGTAGCCAATTGGCAACCTATTATGGCTTTCAAGGCCAAGCACGTTGAAGCCATATTTAGCATACATTCGGAAGTGCGGTGAAAACCCGAGACCTGCCGACCAGATCCCAGATTTAAGACCTTGCGACCTGCGGTTTTGTTGGCAAAAATAGGAGTGTGCTCGGCAAGTTTCGATTTTTCCCCGCACTTCCGAAATTCGCGATAAAAATCCACTGCCAGAAGCGAATACGAACAAGTGCCCTTCGGTAAACAGCCCTTTAAACGCGAAAACCGCCTTTCGGCGGTTCCCACGGACCAAGCCGAACGTATCGTCGCAAGGCCTCATCACGCGTATTACTTTAAGGGAGAACTTGCAAGGCCGTCAATCCAATACCGCCAAGCTCTCGAATCAAATTTTGAACCCCTCATGGATCAGCCATTCATCAAGGCAATCGTGTCAGAGCGGCGGTCACCGTCAAGACCCACACCGACTCGCTCCCCTGTCAAAAGGCGATCTAACCCGATCGTCAATAGAATAAGAAAGGCTTTGTTGTCATTGGGGCTCCTTAAATAAAGAAAGGTGGCCATCCCAAGAAGGATAGCCACCTTTCCACGGAACGCGGGGCCCGTAGGTTACCCGCGTCAATACCGCTTTTAGATAGGCTACTGATTATTGATCCATAAATCAACGCTATCAATTTGAACCGAACGGTAACCCTACAACCCGGTCCAGGCACCCTTTGTTATCAACCGAATGAAGCCTCACTTGGAACTTGGCAAGCGTGTCAGACATTGCACGCATAAAAAAGGGCAACACTCTCCAGCCGAAGACGTCGCCCTTAAAGCTCCCATAGAGCTTTTGTATTGCAGCTAGAAAACTTACCACGCATAGAGCCAGTACAGCCCAAAAAAATAGGGGATGCCCTCCGTTGGGAAGGAACCCCCTTACAAAACTTCGGCCGTTAGAGCAGGCTTCTGTTTTTCATTGTGCGGATATGATAGCTCAAGCGATACTATCAAACCACCACCCAATCCTCCGTCGCAAATTCGCTGCCACGCGCTGAATGCCGAAATTAGCATGCCTGGCAATTAACCCACCAGTGTAAGGGCTATTCTTGCCTCTAAAGATCTCGGCCTTGGGCGAATTACATGGCGTGTCATCTGGCTTCGCGCCATCGTAGGAGGAAATGAAATCCGAGACGACCGCATAGCCGTCATCCCCCTCCATCTCGATGTGCTTCAAGAGCTTGGCCTTTGCAAAGTGCCCTACGTCAAGCATAGGCGGCAACATTTGACAAAAAGACAGGCATCACAACATTTTGGTCAAGAGTCAACTTTTGAAATTAATGAAACAGAGAGACTGAATATTCGAACAGCGTCAAAGTCGCTTTTCAACTAGAACGCCACGTCAATGATTTCAAATAAAGCTTTCGAAATACGTTCGTGCGCGCCATATGGCGCATTCAAACAATTTACTAGTGCAGCGACCTGCTAAAACACAACATGTTGTGGCAACTATCAGAAATGAATGCAACCTCTAGTTCTGATAATGAGGTAATCTGATATTTGACCAATCGAGAGACAAATTACCAGCCTAAAGGCGCCCTGCAGCAACATCAAAGTTGTCAGCCTTTCACATCAGCCCATAAAAGGAGAGTGCAGTGGATAACAATACGCGAGCATGGCAGCCATACAAGAAGGTAGCTAAGAGTTGCAGCGCTTTGGCGTGCGTAAATACGGATGGTTTTGACTGAAGAGTACACATGCGTGTCAATCAACACGCTCGCTAGATAGATGGCTTCCACACCAGAACAGCCGAGCGAGCGATTACGCAGTTTGTCGTATCCGATCCTTACACGAGTCATGATGAAAGGCCATTACCCATGGAAGACCAGCAAACTATCAGCTCATTCAGTGCCTATCTCCAAACGTATTGGACTTATTATCTATCGCTTGAAAGTAGGCTTTTGAAAACAGAGAGCTATTGCGCTTTTTCCCAAAAGAACTCAACTGCATTTTCCATCGAGTACCTAACGCTTCTATTGGCAGTTTGCGGCGAGATAGATTCACTAGCAAAAGCCATCGGAATGTATCATTTTCCCGAGACAGACCTTGCGAAATGCCAGATAAACAAATGGGGCTACTACCTAAATTCAGCATTCCCAGATCTAAAAGATCATGTTCTAGAATTCAAAAACGGGTATCAATTCAGGCCTTTTGGTGGATGGCAGTTGACAATAAAACAGAATAAGAGGGGGCAGCAGATTTATTTAAACACCGAAAACTCGAAAAATCCGACATGGTGGACCGACTACAACAAAGTCAAGCACTCAAGGGCGTCGATAGATTCCAGTCGTGGCCTCACAAACTACGAAAAGGCAAATCAAGTTAACGTAATCGAATCAATGGGTGCCTTATTTTTACTAAATCGTCTCATGATGAAAAAACTCAACGAGGATGCATATCAGACAATAGATCGTTCCAAGCTGTTTAAGCTATGCGATTCTATGGATGAAACCGAAACGTCTATCCACTACGGCAGCCGCGGCGTCCCGTTACAAACAATACGCAGAGGACCTCATGCGCGGATATAGAAAGGGTTCGAAAGACGCTCTTGCCCATGGGTTCGTTGAACGAAGTAACGTTGATTCTGCGCACCACTGATGTCTCGGTCCATTGCGCTATTTGCCCCGAAGCCAAGATAATATCGATTAGATTTCCTGAAAGGAGGCAATATGGACAGCCTTCAGTTCAACATCTCGATACCTTCCGATGAAGACGGCTGTGTCCTTTTCCGATGTCCACATTGCGGAGAGCTATTCAAAGTCGCCGTTGATGAGTATAGGAGTGATTCCGTTTTAGATATCCACTGCCCTCTGTGCGGTCTTATCTCGGACGGCTTCTTCACACAAGATGCCATCGACCTGGCCTTATCAAAAACAGCGAATGTGGTCATGCCGAAGCTAGAAGAATTACTTAAGAAGGAGCTTGGCGGAATGGACAACGACCTCATCTCTTTCAGCGTAAAGACAAACCACGAAAAGGAGCCCGAGATCCCCATCAGGCAAGCGGTCGAAGCCTTACAGAAGGTAACCTGCAAGGATTGCAAGCGCATATCAAAGGTTTCCCCTGCACTTGCGATGTCTTCATACACATGCCCCTACTGCGGAATAGGACAATTCAATGGATTCTGAGAAGATTGAGCTGCGAAAACTACTCTTCAAACATAGTGCTGAAGCCAGCAACCTTTTAAGGTCTGACTACAACGGCCTCAACACAGCCCTTACTCGCTATCTCAACTTCATCGAAGGACAACCCGTAACACGAGCGTTCATTGAGTATTGCTTGGCAAACCATTTGCCTAAAGGATTCGACGAAAACGCTGAAATCGATGAAGTGTATTCTGCCCCATATACCATATTTGACTTCCCGCCTAGCTGCGAGGGCGAAAGCGCCGTAACGTATCTCGTACTCAAAGCCATAGTCGACAGAAACCTATGTCAATCGCTCAACCTCCTTATGGGCTACGCGCACGGTTCCAGAAAATGTGACGATATGGCCGAAGGCTTCCTGAATGACGTAGCGAGACGACTCGTAAACGGAGTCAATCAGGCAATAACATTAAAGGGCATCGAACTGGGATTGGACGAATCCGTGACACAGGTAAACAATTTCGGCAACTCGGGAGCCGCCATCGCTTCCCAGACAACGAGCGGGTCAAGCACGATCATCAATCAGTCAAACGGTATAGATGCTAACGCACTCAACGACACAATCGAAAAACTCGAAGGCTCCCTCACCGAGCTTTCCGATGCGAACAGGGCAATTGCCGCTGATGCAATCGCCGCGATGAAAGACGTTCTTGAGACTCCGCAACCTAAACCGTCAATAGTAAAGTCGCTATGGAACACCCTAAAGGGTATCAACGAGGGGGCTACGTTTATTGAGAATGTAACGAAGCTGGGCGCACTCATCGCCACTATCCTTCCCGGAATTACCGGATAGACCGAGAATGGCGGCCTCTCGCCCCATCATGCATCACCATGCCAACATACGGCATCGTCGTAGGGCGGATAACTACCCGACAAAGAGGTACCAGGGCCCATATCGGCCCCGGTACCCAAACCCAATAACGGCGGTGCTGCTTCGCGATATTCGCCGATACCCAAGCGAGCAAATACTCGGGCACGTTCGCGGTGGATAGCGCGCTATAAGTCCTTGGATCAGTCTGCTGCTTAGCTTGCGGATGGAGGGAAATAAATCAAATAAGAAAGCCTTCCAAACAGCGCCATAAGAGCAATTGAAGCTAATTCACAGAAGACAATAACCCAAGTCCGGCAAAACCGATCGCCGTTCCCAGAAGGACCGTGGACGAGACGATAAACAAACGAGAATGCCGCATATAGCGTATTGAACAGGAAGAATCCCACGACCGAGACAATGAAAGCTATCTGAAAGATGCTCGTATCGGAAGCAGCCGCGCCGATCGAAGATGTGGTGAACGATACGCCCGCATTGAACGCAAGCGTAATGGCCGAAAAGACTCCAAGAATGCCAATTAGCTCAGTCTGCATTCTTTTGGCTTTTTTCTCAGCTTTAATTGCGGCCCGTTCAGCCGAGTTGAGGGCATCTTTTGTCTTAGAGAGCTCCTTCTTAGACTGTTTAAGGCTCTTATTGGCTCCCCCAATCTCGCCAACGACCATCCTCATTCTGCCGCTGCCGCTGCCTGCGCGTTTTGCCTCAAGTGCAACATGATCGTATAGCTTTTCGAGCCTTCTATCTTGTTGGAGCGCAAGGATATCGAGGTCATTTTCTAAGGCATTTTCACCATCGTGGTCATAAACAAGGAATTGCCTTAGATTGGACGCAAGACAAGTCGCCCTAGCCTGCTCCTGCTCAATCTCGGCATTAAAATTATTAATCCGCTCACGAGCTTCGCCTTCATCAATCGCAGGGTGTTCGTAGCTCTCAATAGCTTCAACAATGCTCGAATAGCGATGACGAAACTCTTGATCCGAATAAACTTTTACCAAAACTCCAGCGCAAGAGATAATCTCTTCTTGGTTTTCAAACTCATGGTCAGCCATCACGCGCAGGCATTCATCAAGCTGCCGTTGCGTTGCTGCCTTCTGCTCGCGCCAGGCTTTAGAGCCGTAAAGAACCTCTGCAGCCATAGGTTGCCTTAATAATCTCGTCCGTTATCACATCGCCGTAACCAGAAGCCTCCTTCTCGTCACGATTGTAGGCACAGTCCCATGCCTTACCTTTTTCATGTGACTCAGCTACAAGAGCCCAAGCGGGCCTATCAACCCACTCTGCATAGACGGATTCAAGCGAGGCTCTCATATCAATAGAATGCTGTTCATGATCAAGTTTAAATGACTGGATATCAAACGGGGTCTCATCCGGTGAAAACTCAGGCCTCAAGATAGGGCTACCACCATATCGAGAATAAGCATTATAAACATACGGAATGACCGGACCGTACTGCCAAGCACGTATTTCATCATCGAACAGCTTGTTCCAATCATGCTTTTGCATGTAATCGACCTGAGCGAAAAAGAGCATCTTTTGGAGCTGAAGGTTGCTGATGAGTTTTTTATTCTCACATGCGTGGCCAACGAGAAACGCGGCGCACTGTATAGCCTTCATTACGATGCCTCACCTTTCCTGTTAGAAATAGTGAGCGAATATTTTACTCTCCAACACACTCCTAATCAAGTTTAAATAATATCTGATTTGAAAGACACACAAAAGTGTGCCGATGGGCCGTCCTTATTCATATATGGACCGACGCCACTTCTGTCGCATTGCCTCGCAAACACGCAATCAGGCTGCTCTCCGCTTGCTTCCCTGCTGCACCAGCACTGCCA
>CAJMPF010000023.1 GCA_905215195.1 uncultured bacterium
CCGCCGTCTACAACGTCGCTGGCACGCGTGCTGCCGCCGTCGCCGATGCCCCGGCAAGCTTTAAGGTCGCCTTTATCGATGAGCTCTACCGCGCGAGCGCCCAGGACATCGCCGATAACCGACTCGAGTTCGAGGAGGCATAAGCCATGTCCGAGCCCGCAACCAATGCCGGCATGAACACGCTCGTCGCTGTGGCCATCGCCCCATGCGGCACCGGCGATGAGCTATCCGCCGAGGTCGCCGAGGTCGTGCGCGTCATTCGCGAGAGCGGCCTTCCCAACCGCACCACCTCGATGTTCACCGAGATCGAGGGCGACTGGGACGAGGTCATGCAGGTCGTGCGCGACGCAACCTTTGTGTTGGCGAGCAAGGGCATCCGCACCGAAGTCGTGCTCAAAGCCGATATCCGGCCCGGATTTACCGACACCATGACCGGCAAGCTCGAGCGCATGGAAGCACAGATCAAGAAGCAGGAGGAAACACGATGAGCATCCGCGACAACCTTGATATCTCGGCCTATCTGGTACTCGGCCCCGAAAACACGCTCGGGCGCCCCGTGGGCGATGTGGTGGCCCAGGCGCTCGACGCCGGCTTTACCTGCATCCAGGTGCGCTCCAAGGTGGCAAGCGCCCGCGAGATCATTGCGCTGACCGGCGACGCCGCGCAGGCAATCGCTCAGGCCGGCAAGACCGGTCAGGTCGCCTTGCTGATCGACGACCGTCTGGACTGTGTGCTTGCCGCACGCGAGCAGGGTATTGCCGTCGACGGCGTGCACGTGGGCCAAAGCGATATTCCCGTCGAGGTCTGTCGCAAGTTGCTGGGTCCCGACGCCATCGTGGGCCTTTCGGCCCGTTGCGAGGAGATGCTCGAGTACGTCAAGACCGCCGACATGAGCCTAGTCGACTACCTGGGCATCGGCCCACTCCACGAGACCGAGACCAAGCGCGACTGCGGACGCGCGGCCGACGGCTCTATCATCACCAAGAGCTTTGAGGACCTGGCCGCACTTCACGCGGCAAGCCCCGTGCCCATCGTGGTGGGCGGCGGCGTCAAGACGGCCGACCTGCCGCAGCTTAAGGCCACCGGCGTCGACGGCTTCTTTGTGGTGAGTGCCGTCTGCAGCGCCGATGACCCCTACGCCGCGGCCAAGGAGCTCGTAGACACCTGGCAGCGGGCATAGGCATAGGCCGAGCAACTGATTCGCAGCCTCATATCTTCAGCAATGGAAAGCGCATCCCAGTTTGGATCTCCATTCCGGGATGCGCTTTCCGCCGAGATGGCGGCAGCAGCCTCTACCCTGCCAGATATGCCTCCAGTGCCGGCAAAGTCGCCTCCGCATCGCGGCGACCAATCTGGTAGATGCGCTCAAGTTCATCGGGCTCGCGACACAGCGACGGCACCTTCACCGATTCGCTCGGCCGCACCACAAAGATTTCGCCGGCGGCCTCGCGACGTGCCAGGTCATCGAGCGTGGCATTGTAGACCTCATGCCGATGCTCGAGCGCTGCGACAAACTCCGGATAGTGACGGAACACGCGACGCAGCATGGGCATCACGCTGTTGGGCTGCTTTACAAAGCCCGCCGGCTGCGTGAGTACCACGATATTACGGTCATACCCCTGCGCAAACAGCCATGCGCTGGGAATAGAATCAGCCACGCCGCCATCCAGGTACTTACGGCCCTCAATGGCGACAGGGCGCGTCGCCACGGGAATCGCCGATGACGCCCGGATCCACTCGATATCGTGCCCATCGCCATAGGGCAGGTCGTGGTAGACGGCCTTGCCCGTCTCGATATCGGTACACACGCACGTAAACCGCATGGGGCAGGCGCGATATGTCTCCAAATCGATGGGATCGCGCTCGATGGGCACCTCGTGATAGGCAAAATCGGCATTGAACATATCGCCGGTCCGCAGCCAGCTTGCTACACCCGCATAGCGCTTATCGGCACAATAGGCCTTGTTATAGCGAATGGCGCGGCCGATCTGGCGCGATTTAAAGTTGTAGCCAAACGCCGCGCCCGCCGAGACACCCACCATATGGTCGCAAGTTAAGCCGTGCTCCATCCAAACGTCGAGCACGCCCGCCGTATACATACCGCGGTAGCCGCCTCCCTCGAGTGCCAGCCCCACCGTGCGCGTCGTATTTGACTGTGCCATGCGACCATCTCCGTCCCCACAAATTCAAACGGGACAAGTATACCCGTCAACATATATCGTCCCAGTCGCATTTTTATCGAACATCGCATCGTCGCGCTACCGCTTGTCGAACAATAGCCGCCCACAGCATGTGCACCCATATATAATTGTGCACTATTGTTTACACTACTCAGCTGTTATCAACAGCGAACATTAGCCGGCAAATTAACTCAACAACGCGGCAAGGCGGGGGCCTGGATACATGCAAAGCGCTGAGCAACGACGCGTGTACACAACGAGCTCGCCCGACGCAATCCGCCCCGACCTCAGAAAGCCACTTAGAACATGGAAACTGTCAGCAATTACACCGAAACGCTCGAAAAGACCGTCCGTGACCTTCTCGAGCGTCAGGAGGATCTGATCAGGACCGCCTTTACCGACCAGCTTACCGGGCTTGGCAACCGTGGCGGCTTTGCCCGTTCCCTCGAGGAGCTCTGGGAGCAGGACACCCCCGTTACCATGGCGTTCATCGATATCGACAATCTCAAGCACTGCAACGACGTCTTTGGACATGACGAGGGCAACCGCTATATCTTGCAGGTAAGTCTCTATCTTAATCTGTATATGAAGGTGGGCGAAGCGGCGTTTCGCATAGGCGGCGACGAGTTTGCCATCCTATCTACGATTGCAACCGAGGACGACCTCGCCGAACGTCTGAAACACTGCCGAACGGTTCTGCTCAAAAACAACGATTCCGAGATGCCCCACTCGTTTAGCTACGGAGTGTCACATGCCGACCCCGCCCTGGGCGAAGCTTCCAATCGCATGACGCTCGATGCCGACCATCGCATGTACGACTACAAGCTACGTCATGCCATGCACCTCGATCGACGCAATATCACGCAAGTTCACGCCGACGACTTCGAAATAAGCGATCGAATTTTTGACGCCTTTTCGATGCTCAATGAGGGCCGATATTTCTTTATCGAGAACTTGGACAAACATCGCACCCTTTGGTCACAAGGTGCCTTGCGCGATCTTGGCCTTCCCTCGGAGCACATAGACAACTGTCGCGATTACTGGAAAACGCGCGTCCATCCCGACGACCTTGAGGCCTGCATCAACGACATCGACCAAGTCTACAACGGCACCAAGCACCGTCGCGTCATGCAGTATCGTGTGCGCAACGCCGTCGGCGACTACGTCCTTTGCCGTGCTCGCGGGTTTCGTATCGACGGCGACGGAAATGTCCCCTCGCTCTATGTCGGCGAGCTCGTCAACCACTCACTTGTCGAAACCGTCGACGCCGCCACAGGCCTCGGAACGCAGCGCATGCTGGCCAACGCCATCGACGCCTGCCGCCGCGATCGTTGCGAGACAGGGCTTATAGCGGTGCGCGTTCGTGGCACGACAAAGCTCAACGAGCTCTACGGGGCCGAGGCCGTCGACAACATGCTTGCCGAATACGCAGGCCGTATGCTGTCGATCACTCGCGGCAGGAGCCGGGTCTACCGTTCACGAAGCGTCCAGTTTGTCGTGTTCAGCAACGATTTGGACCACGAGGCATTCGAGCAACTGACCCGCCACCTTAAAGAGGCCGTTTTCGCTCCTGTTCGAATCGCAGGCGACACCATTACTCCCGTCTGCCTTGTCGTCCCGGCCTTTTACGAGCACTTAACCCATCAGGCGACCGCCGTTTTAGGCGAACTCGACCGTCGCCTTCGCACGGCCGGCGGGCTTGTTCCCAACGACAGCCTCCCCATACCCGAGGCTGAGCGCAAAAGCGCCATCGCCGAACGTATCGACTCGCTCACGGGTCTCTATCGACCCAGCGAGTTTATGCGGCGCGCCAACGCTTTTCTCGAGGCAAGACGCGACGGCGCCTGGTGCATCGCCACGGTCGACATGGGCCACATGCGCCTGTTTAACGAATGGTATGGACAGGCCGAAGGCGACCGCCTGCTTGCCGATGTGGGCACGGTCCTCAAGGACATCGAGAATGCCGACATGGGCGTCGCAGGGTACTGGGGCCAAGATGACTTTTGCGTACTCATCCCCTTTAAGCACATCGCCGTCCATCAAATCTACAACCGCGTTCGCGAGGCAGTAGCCAGGTATGATGGCGGCGTAGGTTTTTGGCCGTCCATGGGCGTTTACCCCATCGATTCCAATGAGGAGATCACCATCGATGCGCAGGCAAAGGCCATGTTTACCAATCGGCGCGCAAAAAACGACTTTAAGGAGCGCATTGCCATTTTTTGCCCCGAGGAGTACAAGCGCGAAATCGTGTTCAACCGCACGCTGACCGAATTCCAGTACGCGCTGTCAAATGGTCGCATCACGTACTATCTTCAGCCCCAGGTCGATATGGAAACCGGCGAGATTATTGGCGCCGAAGCACTCACCCGCTGGATTGACAAGGACGGCTCTCTCATTTCGCCCGCAACGTTTATCCCCGCACTCGAGGAAAGCGGCTTTGTAGTGACGCTCGACAAATATGTTTGGCAGGGCGTCGCCATGTGGCTCCGCGAGCGCCTCAATCGAGGACTTCGCGTGGTTCCGATTTCCCTCAATGTGTCGCGCGTAGACATTCTTGCCTGCGATGTCGCCGAGCATATGGGGTCGCTCGCCGCCCAGTACAACCTGCCGCCCGAACTCATGCACATCGAGATCACCGAGACCGCCTATACCGGAGAGTCCGAGGCCGTGGATAAGCTGACCGCGGATCTGCACACCCGTGGCTTCTCGACCTACATGGACGATTTTGGCACCGGCCAGTCCACGCTCGCGATGCTCAAGAACGTCAACGTCGACGTCATCAAGCTCGACCGCACCTTTGTGCCCACCGACCGCGATCAAGGCCGCAGCACGCAAATCATTTCATCGATGCTCGAAATGGCGCAGTCGCTCCATCTGCCCGTCGTGGTCGAAGGCGTCGAGACAAATGAGCAGGCGAACATGCTACGACAAATGGGCGCCCGCTACGCTCAGGGCTTCCTCTACTACCGCCCCATGCAGGCGAAGGATTTTGAGGCATTGCTCGATGGCGGCAATAACAACTGATACGCTCGCGCGCAAAACGCCACCGTCGAAGGGGATATTTGTCTCCATTAGCTAACTTATATCCCCAATTCAAACCGAATTGGGGATATGATACAAACCGTTGTTCCGCCCAAGGAGGTTATCCATCATGAACGAGTCGTATCGCCTGGGCGAGCAATCGATTATTGCCTATCTTCAGCGACTTGCGAACGGCGTCTCGACCGCCGAACTCGATGTTGCTGCGCTGCCTGCTGAGCTACGCGCCGTTGGCGAGCAACTGCAAAAGACGCATGCCATCCTGCAACAAGAGCGCCAGCTGCTTGAGCGCAACGCCTATATCGATCCGCTCACCAACTTGGGCAACCGCAACGGATTCGACCGTCACGTCGAGCAACTCTGGCGCAAAGGCGACCCCTTCACCTGCGCCTATATTGACATCGACCATCTCAAACATTGCAATGATAGGTTTGGCCACGCCGAAGGTAATCGCTATATTCTGAGCATCTGCCGCACGCTCTCCGAAACCATGGAGCACGATGAGATGCTGTTCCGTATCGGTGGAGACGAGTTTGTGCTCATCTCGCTCTCCGCAAACGAGATTGAACTCGAGCAGCGCTTGGAGCAGGTACGTACCAGGCTGATCGAGGCGAGCTCAGGTGGCAAGGCGCCCATGATCGGCAGCTTTAGCTTTGGCTGCTCGCGCGTCGATCCACTTGCTGGCGACACGCGTCGCCAGATGACAATGGATGCCGATCGCAAGATGTATCGCTATAAGCTTATGCATCGTGTGCAGCAACCGAAAGACGATGACGCGCCGCAACGCCCAATCGTCGATCAGCTTCCCTGCAACGACCGGGTATTCCAAGCGATCTCCATGAGCTCCGAGACGCGCTATCCGTTTATCCTCAATCTCGATACGGGAGAATCGCAATGGTCGGTTAACGCCGTGCGCGATTTTGACCTGCCTTCCCAGCACCCTTTTAACTCGGTCGATATGTGGCTTGCCCGCGTTCATCCCGAGGACCGCGACAACGTACGTGTCGAGCTCGACATGGTGATAAACGGCACGTGGCACTTCCACTACATGCAGTATCGCGTAATGGATGCCACCGGAAAATACGTGCTTTGCGACTGCACGGGCTACCGCTTGGACGGCACCGATACCGAGCCCGGCATGTATGTGGGCATTATCATCAACCGAAGCTTGGCAGATACGACCGATTCCGTGACCGGCTTGGGCGATATTCACGCCCTGGTCAACGCCATTGGCGAAATGCGTCGCGTGGCGCGCAAGGCGGGGTTGATCGCCATTAAAATCGATGATATCGCTCAGGTCAATGCCCGTTTTGGCTTTGATGCGGGCGACCGTGTTTTGGCAGAATGTGCCGCCTGTCTGGTGGAATGCTCGCGCGGTAAGGGTCGTATGTTCCGCTCGACGGGGCCGATGTTCGTGGCGCTTTTCGACGACTTTGATCCCGAAGAAACCGATACGATTGCAGAGGAAATCGAGCGGTTCCTGGGTTCGCCCGTGCTCTTTGGCCCATTTGAATATCAGCCGCCCATTCGCGTGGCCACGCTCCATCTGGACGGCGTCGACCGTCAGCCCGTTTCGATTTTGAACGAACTCAAAGCGTTGCTCGGGAAAGCCGTGCAGGTGCCAGGTACCAAACTGGATTAGCACCGCGCCCACACCGCCTCCCCCATCGTGCGATAATCCTCTGCAGAAGTCACCGACAGCAGAGGGAGTTTGTGATGAAGGTTCTTTTGGTCAATGGCAGCCCCAAGGCAAACGGCAACACCGCCCGCGCACTCGCCGAGGTCGCCGAGCAACTCAATGCCGAAGGCATTGATACCGAGGTGTTTCAGCTGGGCACCAAGCCCATTCGCGACTGCATTGGCTGTGGTCAGTGCGGCAAGCTCGATTGCCGCTGCACCTTTGACGATGACGTGGTGAACGAGCTGATCGCTGCCGCCGAGCAGGCAGATGGCTTTGTCTTTGGCTCGCCCGTCTACTATGCGCACCCCAGCGGACGCATCCTTTCGGCCCTCGATCGCGCATTCTATGCCGGCAGCAAAGCCTTTGCACACAAGCCGGGCGCTGCCGTCGCCGTTGCCCGTCGCGGCGGCACGTCGACCACCTTCGACGTGCTCAATAAGTACTTCACCATCAACCAGATGCCCGTGGTTGCTTCCACGTACTGGAACAACGTGTTTGGCGCCATGCCGGGCGAGGCCGCCCAGGACGCCGAGGGCCTGGCCACCATGCGCAACATCGGCAAGAACATGGCCTGGCTCCTGCATTGTATCGAGGCAGGACGGGCCGCCGGCATCGAAGCCCCCGAAGCCGATCGCGAGCGCACAAACTTCATCAGGTAGAACGGCGGAACAAATACATGAACGTGCAAATTTTTGGCACCAAAAAGTCTTTCGATACCAAGAAAGCACAGCGCTTCTTCAAAGAGCGCCGCATTAAGGTGCAGTTTATCGACCTTAAGGAAAAGGAGATGAGCAAGGGCGAGCTCACGAGCGTGATGCAGGCGGTCGGCGGCATCGACAAACTGCTCAACCCCAAGGCCAAGGACGAGGAGACACTCGCACTCATTCAGCACCTTACCCCCAGTCAGCGCTTCGACAAGCTGCTCGAGAACCAGCAGGTCTTGGCCGAGCCCATCGTGCGTAACGGCAAAAAAGCCACCGTCGGTTATTGCCCCGATGTATGGGGAGCCTGGGAGTAGCTTGTGTTATTTGCCGGCGCGTGGGTATAAGAGCAGGCGTTTGGCATAAGATTCAACTGTAAGCCATGTCTAACAAAGGAGGGCACATGCCCAACAAACCCGTGAAAATCATCATGCTTACCGGATACCTCGGTGCCGGCAAGACCACGCTGCTCAACCACATCCTCGCTAACGATGGCGGTATCCGCGCCGCCGTGATCGTCAACGATATCGGCGAGATCAATGTCGACGCTAGTCTCATCGCCGACGGCGGCCTTTCCGAGACCGACGACCTCATCCCGCTCACCAACGGCTGCATCTGCTGCACGCTTTCGGATGACCTGGCCAACCAGCTGCAGGGCATCGCCGATTCGGGCAACTTCGATTACATCATCATCGAGGCCTCGGGCATTTGCGAGCCCATCCCCATCGCCTACACCATCTCGAGCTTCTGCGACGAGGCCAAGGTGGGCGGCGAGCCCAAGCTCGCGCTCGACAACATCGTGGCCGTGGTCGACTGCGCCCGCATGTACGACGAGTTCAACGGCGGTCGCGACCTGCTGGCCGAGGATATCGACGAGGACGACATCGAGAGCCTGCTCATCCAGCAGATCGAGTTCTGCTCCACGCTGATCCTCAACAAAACCGATACCGTGAGCTCTGAGCAGATCGCCGAGCTCAAGGCTATCGTGCGCAGTCTGCAGAAGGACGCCGTGATCGTCGAGGCTCAAAACGGCGAGGTTCCCATGGAGGAGCTGCTCGATACCGACCGCTTCGACTTTATGCGCGCCTACAACTCCGCCGCCTGGATCGATGCCATGGAGCATCCCGAGGAGCACGACGACCCCGAGGTGCTCGAGTACGACATCGAGACCTTTGTTTACTCGCGCCGTAAGCCGTTTGACCTGAAGAAGTTCACCGATTTTGTTGAGCAGGAGTGGCCCGACGAGGTTATCCGCGTCAAGGGTCCGCTGTGGCAGACCGGCGACCCGGACATGTGCTACATGTTTGAGCAGGCCGGCCACCAGATGCGCCTGATGGAGAACGGCCTGTTTGTCGACTCGGCGCCCGAGGGCGAGAAACAGAAGATCATCGACGAGAACCCCGAGATCATGCAGATTTGGGACGACGAGACGGGCGACCGTATGACGAGCCTGTGCATCATCGGCCGTCACATGGACAAGGATGCGCTCATCGCCTCCCTCGATGCCTGCCTGACCGACTGGCACCGCGCCTAGGTTTATCCAAGCGGGTATTTTTCCGCTTACGTAACCGCCAAACCACCACGAAGGTACCCTTCGTGGTGGTTTTTCGTTCTGAGCCAAGGAGATTCATGTTCAACATTGTGCTGTATGCGCCCGAGATTCCGGCCAATACGGGCAATATCGGCCGCACCTGCGTGGTTACCGGCGCCCGTCTACATCTGGTGGAGCCACTGGGCTTTTCGCTCGACGACAAGACAGTACGTCGCGCCGGCCTGGGCTACTGGCAAAACTTGGACGTGACCACCTATGCCGGCTGGGAGGATTTCCTTGCACGCAATGGTCTCTCCCCTGCCGACGAACGCCTGCATCTGCTGACCAAAAAGGCACGCCGCACCTATGCGCAGAGCACCTACCGCGATGGCGACTACTTGGTCTTTGGCAGTGAGAGCTCGGGCATTCCCGAGCCACTGCTTGCCGCGGCGCCCGAGCGTTGCGAGCGCATCCCGATGCTGCGCGATTGCGACTCGCTCGATAACGCCGAGGCATGGGAAGCTCACGAGGAATCGCTGGGGCATACCGAGGACAGCCACGAGGCCATCCTTCGGCAGGATATCTGCGGCAACTTCGTCAATCCCGACGACTACCGCATCAGCGCCCTCAACCTTTCCAACAGCGCCGCCATCGTCCTCTACGAGGCCCTACGCCAAACAGGCTTTCCGGGAATGTGACAAAGGAACTGTCCCTTTGTCACATTCAAGCGCCGCGCCGATGGCACACACGCCTAATTGATGCTCTAGATAAAGAGCCCTCACTTTTAATCAGAATTAACTAAAGTAAAATGAAGTTAAACGACGGTGTGAAAGGAGAGCTTTGTGGAATATCTCGAGAACCCGTTTACCCCCAGTTTTGGTGAGGTTCCTGCCCACCTCGCTGGCAGACAACAGATTATTCGGGATTTGGACCGTGCCTTCTTGAGCCAGCGCAGGCGCCCAGAATTGACCTCGATCTTCTCAGGCGCTCGTGGAACCGGTAAAACCGCTCTCATGTCGTCGCTCGCGACAAGGGCGGAATCCCACGGCTGGATTGCCGTAAAGACGACCGCGCTCCCGGGAATGCTTGAGGAAATCGAGTCCGGGGCGAAACGTGCTGCCGGCCATCTTATCGACCCGTCTAACCACTTCGAAGTCGCCGGTCTCGGAATTGCACCGCTCGGCAGCATCGAGGTCAGTCGCGTTCACGATGCCTCAACCTGGCGGTATCGCATGAGCGACATCATCGACCAGCTCAACGAAGCGGGCACCGGTCTGCTCGTCACGGTTGACGAGGTGGACCCGACACTCGACGAGATGATTCAGCTCGCAGCGACGTATCAGCACTTTGTGACCGATGGGAGACGCGTCGCGCTGCTCATGGCGGGACTTCCCAACAACGTCTCGACGTTGCTGAACCACAAGACGGTCTCGTTCCTTCGCCGCGCCCAACAATATCATCTGGGTCGCATTGCCGACTATGACGTACGCGAGGCCTTGATTCGCACGATCCAGGAAAACGATCGCCTGGCAGATGCCGAGGGAATCGATAGAGCCGTTCGCTCGATCTCTGGTTTTCCCTTCCTATTGCAGCTCGTAGGCTACCGTGCCTGGGATCTCACAAACGATTCGAAGAAAATCTCGTCACGCGACTTTGACCTGGGAATCAAAATCGCGCGCGACGAGATGGACGACCGAATCCTCGCGGCAACCTATCGGGAACTCACTGCAGAGGACAAGCGATTCCTCATCGCCATGCTCGATGACGAAGAAGAGTCCACCACCGCCGACCTTATCGAGCGCCTTAAGCGTTCGCCGCAGCAGGTCTCCCGCTACCGACGCCGCATGATAGATGCCGGCATCATCGGAGAACGAGGACGAGGGCTCGTCGCATTTGAATTGCCATTCTTCCGCGACTATCTCGCGGCTCAATGCGTGAAATAGAAATCAATGTGACAAAGAGGCAGTCCCTTTGTCACATTGCCTATAGGTAGCGACCGGTAATGCTCTTGGAGCAAGCCGCGATGTCGCTCGGCGTGCCGGCGCAGACGATTTGCCCGCCCGCATCGCCACCGCCCGGGCCCATGTCGATCACGTAATCGGCGTTACGGATAAGGTCGAGATCGTGTTCGATCACGATAACCGTGGCGCCCTTGGCAACAAGGCCGTCGAACACGCTCAACAGCACCTGAACATCGAGCGGATGCAGGCCGATCGTGGGTTCGTCGAACACGAATACGGCGTCATCCTGCACACGGCCCATCTCGCTCGCAAGCTTTAGACGCTGCGCCTCGCCGCCCGAGAGCGCCGGCGTGGGCTCACCGAGCGTGAGATAGCCCAAGCCCAGGTCGCGCAAGGTCTGCAAGCGCGTCTGAACCTTCTTGAGTCCCAGTGTGGCGTCGATGGCCTCGTCCACACTCATGTCCATGAGCTGCGGCAACGTAAGCAGACTCCCGTCCTTGCCCTCGCGATGGATACGCGAAGCCGCGTCTGCATAACGCGAGCCGCGACATGCCGGGCAGACGATCTCGACATCGGGCAAAAACTGCACGTCGAGCGATATCGAGCCCGTGCCATCGCACGTAGGGCAGCGCAAGGCGCCAGTGTTGTAGCTAAAGGCGCCTGCCTTGTAGCCGGCTGCCTTGGCCTCGGGCGTGCGGGCGAAGGCGCGACGCAGCTCGTCATGGATATCAGCATAGGTCGCTACCGTCGAGCGCACGTTGGCACCGATGGGCGTGGCGTCAATCAGGTTGGCACGTGCAATGCCCTCGGCATCGACCCAACGCACGTGTTTTGGCAGGCGCTCGCTGGCTGCCTGTGCCTTAAGTGCCGGGATGAGTGTCTCGAGCACCAGCGTCGTCTTGCCCGAACCCGAAACGCCCGTCACCGCGACGAGACGGCCGCGCGGGATATCGACTTCGAGCGGCTTGACGGTATGGATGGCATCGGTCGCCATGCGGATATGGCCCTGGTCGAACATTTCCTCGTCAGTCACCTGCGGACGCAAGCGCTTGGACTCCGAGCGCAAAAACGGGGCGATGCGGCTGGTC
>CAJMPF010000024.1 GCA_905215195.1 uncultured bacterium
GTATTTCACCGCAACTGATGAGTAGGGAGCTGGAGATGCTGACGATTGGGTGTCATCTTTCGACGACGAAGGGCTATCGGGCAATGGGGGAGACAGCGCTATCCATTGGCGCCAACACCTTTGCATTCTTTACGCGCAACCCGCGCGGCGGCAAGGCGAAAGATCTTGACATGGATGACGTGGCCGCCCTGCGTGACCTTATGGCGCAAAATGATTTTGGCCCGCTTGTGGCTCATGCCCCGTATACCTATAACCCCTGCTCAGCCAAAGAGCGGGCGCGCGAGTTTGCCTTGGAGGCAATGGCCGAGGACTTACAGCGTCTGGAAGCACTGCCCGGCAACTACTACAACTTCCACCCCGGCGCGCATGTGGGGCAGGGCTCCGACGCTGGTATTCAGATGATCGTCGATACCCTGTGTCAGGTGATGTTTGAAGGCCAGCAGACGACGGTGCTGCTCGAGACCATGGCCGGCAAGGGCACCGAGGTGGGCCGCAGCTTTGAAGAGCTGGCGCGCATTATCGAGGGTGTTGCTGCCAGGCGTCCAGAGCTATCGGACAAGCTGGGCGTGTGTCTGGACACCTGCCATGTGAGCGATGCTGGCTACGACATCATCCATGATCTGGACGGCGTACTCGACGAGTTCGATCGTGTGGTGGGTATCGAGCGCCTGCGCGCCGTGCACATCAATGACTCCAAGAATCCCTGCGGCGCCCATAAGGACCGCCACGAATGCATCGGTAAGGGCTATCTAGGTAGTGAAGAGTTTGGCGGCGGTATGCAGGTTATGCAGAATATTGTATCGAATAGCCGCTTGCGTGCACTTCCATATATTTTGGAGACACCGAACGAACTTGCAGGTTATGCGGCTGAAATCAAACTGTTAAGGTCGTTACAGCAGTAATGACTGTCACAAAGTGGAGTGTTCCATTCACGTTATGGGTTTGTTTCAATCAGTTTTCTAATTGCAGATTCTCCCAAGCGGGTGCATAATAGCCATCAGTTTTTGCAGACCTCTGAATCAAACGGGGTCACCGGAAGGAGACTGATTATGAAGCTCAAGAAGCTTGGCGCATTTGCCGCCACGGGCGCCATGGCGCTCGCCCTCGCACTGACGGGCTGCGGCTCGTCCAACGCCACCTCTGGTTCTGATGCCGGTTCCAGCAGCTCTGACGACGCTAAGGTCGAGAAGGTCGACGGCTCCAAGGAGTACGCGCTCGTCAAGGACGGTACGCTGACCGTCGGCACCTCTGCCGAGTACGCTCCGTTTGAGTACAAGGATGACAACGGCGATTATCAGGGCTTTGACCTTGAACTCATCAAGGCTATCGGCGACAAGCTGGGCCTGGATGTCGAGTACGTCAACAATGACTTTGACACGCTGGTTCCGGGTGTCGCTTCGGGCGCCAAGTATGACGTCTCCATTGCGGCTATCACCGACACGCCCGAGCGTGAGAAGGAAGTCACTTTCTCCGATTCCTACTACATGGACGATCAGGCTATCGTGACCAAGGTCGATAACACCGACATTACGGCCGACAACTACAGCGAGAAGCTCAACAACGCCGACGCTACCATCATCGTCCAGTCTGGCTCGACCGCCGAGTCCTTTGCCCAGGAGAACTTCCCCAAGGCCAAGATCGTCCCCTACAAGGACGCTACCGAGTGCTTCAGCGCCCTGCAGTCCGATAAGGGCGACGCCGTAGTCACCAACCGCTCCGTTGCCAGCCAGCTGACCGCCGAGCAGTTCAACACCTGCCAGACCATTAAGCAGATCAGCACCGGCGAGGAGTACGCCATCGCCATCAACCAGGGCAACACCAAGCTCAAGGACGACATCAACCAGGCCATCAAGGACCTGACCGACGACGGTACCGTCGACGCCCTCATGGCTAAGTACAACATCAAGTAAAATAGCTACTTGATTGCGCGCGGGCCCTTTCCGTTTTGGCGGAGAGGGCCTTTGCGCTTCTCTTGACGGAGAGCATTTCCGTCTCGTTTTGCCGGCAACTTCTACGACAGGAGCCACCTTGTCTCGACTGAACAAAGGGGCCGCGGAGCAGCGTTTTCCACTGCCCGCCTTGCTCCAAAAGCTAGCCTGCGTCATGGCCGTGGCGCTCGCGCTGGTGTGTGCGGGGGCATATGCGCCCACGACCGCCCAGGCGCTTGAGACCGCAAAGATTACCGCCCGACCCAATACCGGTTCGGGTAGCGCTGTGGTCGGCGGTACCGAGACGCGCATCACCTGGGAAGTTCAGGCCGATGCCGACGAGGAACTGAGCGGTCTTTCGCTGACGTTTGCCGACGGCACGACGTTTGGTACCGATGACACGCGATTGACGATGCTCTCGGGCGAGGACCTCATGGATCGTACGCCCATGAAGCCCACGTGCAAGGCTGAGGGCCAGACGCTCAAGATCGACTTTGGCGAGACGGCGCCTGCCGGCGGCTTTTTCCGTGTCGAGGTCTACGGCGTGACCTTCCCCGTCGAGGGCGGCGATGAGGCCTTTAGCGGCACCTACACTTTGGCCGATGGTTCGACCAAGAAGATCTCCAAGATTCCTTCCGTCGAGATTAAGGGCGTGACGGCATTCGATAACTTCCTGGCCGACCTTAAGGAGCAACCGTGGGTCGAGGCATGGAATTCCAACATGTTCCTTCGCCTGTTCCTGAACCCGGTCATTTTGGTCCAGAGCCTGCCGATCGTCTTCAAAGGCTTCCTCATGTCGCTCTCGATCGTGCTCGTGGCGTTTCCGCTGGCAATTCCCTTTGGCTTTGCCTTGTCGCTCATGCGCATCTCCAAGTCGCGCATCCTGCGTTGCCTTGCCGGCATCTATGTGAATATCATCCGTGGTACGCCGGCGTTCCTGCAAATCTATATCGCGTTCTTTGGCCTGCCGCTTGCCGGCGTCAAGGTGGACGACTATGTCTTGGGCGTTATCGTCATGGCCATGAACTCGTCTGCGTACTTGTGCGAGATCTTCCGCGCCGGTATTCAGTCGATCCCCAAGGGCCAAAACGAGGCCGCTCGCTCGCTGGGCATGAATGCCTTCCAGACGCTACTCTACGTTATGATTCCGCAGACGTTCCGCAATGTCCTGCCTACGCTGACCAGCGAGTTTATCCTGCTTTACAAGGATACGTCGCTGCTCGCGGCCGTGGGCGTGGTCGAGATCGTCATGAACGCCCGCACCATCGTGGCCACGACGGGCTCCATCACGCCGTATGTGGTTGCCGCCCTGTTCTACCTGGTCATCACCCTGCCGCTTGCGCGCTTGGTGAGCGGTCTTGAGGCGAGGCTTTTGGGTACGGCCGAAACCAAAAAGAAGCGTCCCACCAAGAGCGCCGGACAGGTCGTCGCGACGCCCGCCGATCACATCGCCGGTCTGTAAGGAGGTCCTATCATGAGCGAAACCAATAACTCGAACGAGGTCGTCGTCAGCATCAAGAACCTCCAGAAGGCCTTTGGCGATAACGTGGTCCTGCGCGACATCGATCTGGATGTGCACAAGGGCGAGGTCGTCGTAGTCCTGGGTCCTTCGGGCTCGGGCAAGTCGACGATGCTTCGCTGCATCAATCGTCTGGAGCATCCCACGAGCGGCTCGATTGTCGTTGAGGGCGTGGATGTGTGTGCCAAGGGCGTTGACCTTAACAAGGTTCGTACACATCTGGGAATGGTGTTCCAGCAGTTCAATTTGTTCCCGCACCTGTCAGTCAAAAAGAACGTCATGCTCGCGCAGCAAAAGGTGCTCAAGCGCAGCAAGGAAGAGGCCGAAAAGATTGCCGTCGAGGAGCTGACCAAGGTCGGCTTGGCCGAGCGCATCGACTTTATGCCGAGCCAGCTTTCGGGCGGTCAGCAGCAGCGCGTGGCCATCGCCCGCGCCCTGTCGATGAACCCTCACGTCATGCTCTTTGACGAGGCCACGTCGGCGCTCGATCCCGAGCTTGTCCGTGACGTTCTGGGTGTCATGCGCGACCTGGCACGCGACGGCATGACCATGATCGTCGTGACGCACGAGATGGGCTTTGCCCGTGACGTCGCCGACCGCGTCGTCTTTATGGACGGCGGCGTTATCGTGGAGGAGGGCACGCCGAGCGAGGTTTTCGACCATCCCAAGAGCGAACGCACCAAGGCGTTCTTGGGCAATATCTCGTAGCGGCGCGTCGAAGTTGTCGATATAGCAAACGGGGACCGGATAGTATCCGGCCCCCGTTTTTGTTTGGGCGTGAACGACTGTTGTTGTGCAATGCTCGGCTGTCAGTTGCTTTGCGACTTTCTGACGGCTTCGTTAGGCCAGCTCCGCCCCCAGGGCCTTGCAGGCCGCCTCGCCCTCAGAATCGGGGGCGTCGTAACAGATGACGGAGTCGACCACGTTGACGCCTGCCTCGTCGGCGTCGGCCTTCCAATTGTCCATCCACTCGCCCTCGGCCCACGAATAGGAACCAAAGAGGATGACCTTCTTGTCGCCGAGGGCTTCCTTGACCTCATCCCACATGGGCTGGAACTCATCGTATTCAAGCTCCTCGGAGCCCATGGCGGGGCAGCCGAAGGCGATGGCATCATAGTTGGTGGCCTTGTCGGCAGAGAAGTCGGCGCAGGGGATGACTGCGGCCTCGGCTCCGGCTGACGTCGCGCCCTCGGCGACGAGGTTTGCCATGGCCTCGGTGTTGCCTGTGCCGCTCCAGTAGACGACTGCGGTCTTGCTCATATTGAGTCCTTTCGGTTGTGCGGCGTGCGGCCGCGGTTTGTACGTTCTATCGGGTCGCCTGGGCAAGTTGCGCCAAGCTGCAGCCCTGCTGATAGATAAAGGTGAGGTGTTGGGTGCAGGCACGGTACGCATCAAACGTCGCAAGCGCCTGCTCGGCATTCGTATAGACCTTCCAGGCTCCAAAGATCTTGTAGTTCTCGCCACGTTGGGCGATGAACTCGTGCACGTCGTCGTAGGGATACCCCAGGAAGTAGCCAATTTCGTGTGGAAACTCGCAGGTGCGGCCGTTGTCGTAGCGTGCTTGATGGTCCAATGCGCATCGGGTTTGGCCGCATGCGCATTCCGCGGCGTTATTGCTTGCGAGCGTGATGCGCGATGCCAGGTGCACAAGACATGCCGAGAGGTTGCCGGTGTCGTAGCCCTCCTTGGCGAGTGCCGTTTTGGCGCGCGGGTCAGCAAGGTAAGTGGCGAGGCTATTGGGCCGATATGCGTATACGAGCGCCCCGCAGGGGCGCCAGACCAAAACGCTCAGATGAATGCCGAGCGTGTTAAGCTCGCGGTTGCACTGGGCGATAACGTTGAGCAGGCGTGCTCGGCGTTCTGCGATTGACGCGGTCGCGTCCGAACCATCCTGATGGGCGTAGACGCCGGGATAGGTAAAGAGCGATGCCGGCTTGATGCCCGCGAGCGTGGGAGAGCAGTTGCGCACGACCGCTGCCTGAAACGTTGGAATGTCTATGGTTCGGGTCACGGTGCTCCTTACGGATCTAAACTGTTAGCCTAGGAAAACTTATACACGAAAGTAAGCCATGGTCAACAAAAAAGTTTGAGTAGGGAAACTAATTGACCGAACCGACATGATTTTGGGTTAAGATGGGGACACCCCACAGGGGTATCTCTGAAATGGACCGTAAGGAAGGGGAGCGTATGAGCGACTTGCTCAACCCAGCAAATATCATCGTGCTGGGCGTGATTGCTATTGGTATGTTCTTTGGGCTGCGCCGTATTGCGGCGTCGACGCATGGGAAGAGTTGCTGCAGTGATGGCGCAAGCGGAAAGAAAGCCAAGAGGGTTGTTGTGGTGGATACCGATGCGTCGCACTATCCCTATAGCGATGAGCTGTTCATCGGCGGCATGAGCTGTGACGACTGCGCTCAGAACGTAGCCAATGCCCTCAATACGCTTGATGGCGTGTGGGCAACGGTAACGTATGCGGACCACACGGCACGCGTACGCTCGAAGCGTCCGGTTGATCGCGACACACTCGAGACGGCGGTGAGGGGTGCGGGCTATTACGTTATGAAAATGTAGGCGTTGCCCTCTCCGGTGGGTACCAGCCTCCTGCCCATTGTGACTATCGGCATCCAAAAATTTGCGCAAAAATAACCTTTAGATGCGGCAAAAGTGGAGTTTGGTGACGGTTTGCGCGGAATTCGCTACCAATCGAGCATCTATGAACCCGTCCAAAAAATTACAGGTGTATATTTATACACTGATTATTGCTGTGCTCAGATTGCAATTAACCGTGGACAGAAATGAAGAATGCTAAAACTGGGCTTTAGGACAGGGGAGGCTATAACCTTATGAGACGAGTGGGAACACTTGGCTTGGTGGCAGCGCTTGCCGCTATCTTGGTATCGCCGCTGCCGGCGCACGCCGAAGACGCATCGGGTGCCGTTACCTACAATGCGGGAAATGGGTATTCCTTTGAGAAGCTCTCGCATCCTACGGTAGGAACGTCGCAGCCGGATGGCATCGTCGACTACCAGGGTGACGGTGCCATTGCCGTTCCGGGCGCTGATGGTAATACGGCCAACAACGAAGGCGATCGCGGCCAGAGCTACACTTGGGCGGCTGCGAGCTATGGTGACTGGCTTTATGTGGGCACCTGCTATGCGGCGATGGGCAACACGCTGACGCTCATGAACAGCACGCTGGGCGATTCCTTTGATGTCGAAACCATGCGCCTGACGCTGGAGGCCATGTTTAACGGCACGTTCTTCTATGGACAGAAGAAGGAGGACGGCACGGCCGACAAGGACAGCGGCGGCATCTTGGTCAAGATCAATACCAAGACCGGTGAGACCAAGCTGCTAATCTCTGATTCGCTCAACGGCGTCGCTCCTTTTTTCCGCAATGCCGTGAGCTATAAGGGTAAGCTCTATTTCTGCGGCAGCGTCAGGACCAATGGCGGCAAAGGCGGCCTGCCTGCTGTATACGAGATCGATCCTAAGACGGATGAGTACAAAGTTGTCTATCAGGGCCTTTCGAGCATGCAGGATTACGGTGCTGCCTACAAGCAGGGCATTTCTACCGGTATCCGCGGCATGTGCGTCCATGATGGCCAGCTCGTCATCAGTAATGTGGGTAAAGACGCGAACGGTAATTTTGTGTCGACAATCCTGACGTCGTCTGACCCCTCGAAGGGCCAGGACAGCTTCACCGAGATTGCCAATTCGGAGACGCTGTTTGGCTATCCGGCGATTCGCTATAAGGACAGCATCTACGGCGTCGCCATTTGGGATATGGTCTCGTACAATGGCCATCTCTATGCGACCATCTGCACCGGTACGCCCGAGAACGCTCCCGATGATAATTCCATGCAGTCGTTTGCCATGGTCCGTGGCGACAAGAATGCCGACGGCAGCTATTCGTGGACTCCCATTGTCGGCGATCAGAAGACGGACGGTGCAAAGTACTGCTTTGGCATCGATCCTGCCCGTACCCGTTCTGGCGCTGCCAACCTCATCGTCTACAACGACTACCTCTATATCGGTGAATACAACGACGAGGAGATTGCCCTCGAGCGCATCCTGTTCAACAAATCCAACACCGAAGAGGGCGGTAAGAGCAGCATGGGCGGCGTTGACTGCTCGTTTGTGAATGCCAATCTTGAGCAGTCGGTTAACATCTATCGCATGGACAAGGACGAGAACATGGAGCTCGTCGTTGGCGATCGCACCGACATGTTCCCCGAGGGCGGTATTTCCGGCCTGACTTCTGGCTTTGGCCGAAACGAGAACCAGTACATTTGGCGCATGCAGAAGTTCGACGGCAAGCTGTATATCGGTACCTTTGATACCGCGAGCCTGCTTGAGCCGATCGGCCAGTTCTCCAATGGCGACATTATCGATATGACGCCCGAGGAGTGGGACTCTCAGGTTCAGCGCCTTAGGGACCTGCTCGATCACCTGCTCGACAAGAAATCGCCTGACGACCCCATCGTTCCCGTGAACACGCTTGCGGACGATGATTCAAACGAGGCCGTCGATGTCGATGACGAGAAGACCGAGGTTGCTAAGGGCTTTGGCGATCTGAGCGATGCGCTGGAGGATGCCGCGGGCGGTCTTTGCGATCAGGCCGCGACGATGCCCCAGGACTTTGAGGACGACGCCGCTTATGTCCAGAAGATCGATGGCGAGATCGCGTACTTCAAGTCCTTTGCCGACCAGTATCAGGACATGCTCGATAGCTATGAGAGCCTTAAGCAGCAGTACGAGGATGCCTATGGCACCGAGCTGCCGAGCGATATTCAGGATGCGCTCGATAAGCTGCTGAGCGAGGAGAACCTCAAGAAGTTGCAGAGTGTCCTTACGTGCATGTGTTACCTGCGCGATGCCGAGCGCGGCTTTGATATGTATGTGACCAAGGACGGCGTGAACTTTACGACGCTGACGACTAATGGCTTTAACGATCCGTATAACCATGGTCTGCGCACCTTTGCGGTGACCAACCAGGGTCTGTGCCTTGGTACCGCCAACCCGTTCTATGGTTGCCAGGTCTGGATCCAGCGCAAGGAGAATTCGGAGAATCCGGTTGATCCCGGTACTCCGGATCCGACGGAACCCACCGATCCTTCGCAGCCGGGTGGCGGCGATCAGCCTGGCGGCAGCCAGACGGGTGGCAACGACCAGTCGATCAGCACCACGACCACCGTCACGACGACCGCTAAGAAGACTCCGAAGGACGGCTCGCTGCCTCGCGCTGGCGACTCGACCCTCACGCTGGTCTTGGGATTGCTGGTTGCAGCTGCCGCAGTGCTTGGCATTGCTCTCGTCTTGCGCAAGCGTTCTCGTCGCTAGGCCCGTCCGCGTAGCTCAATGTCCTGGATATCGTCGAAGTTGATGGCGATATCCCTGAGTTTGAGCAGCTTGAATGCGGGTAACACTTCGTCGAGAATGCCCGTGCGGCTACGATAACCGTACGTATCGTAATAGGTGACGCGCACCAAGTCGCCGCGTTTGAGGCCCTCGAGCTTTTTTGAAAGCTCGAGGGCTTTTTCTTCCGTGAGTTCGCATTTTGGTTCGACGGTAATTTCTTGCTTGCGCACGAGCTCGTAGTATCCCGTGAGGGCGGCAAAGGGCATAAACTGCGCGGCACGGCCGGCACGGACGGCGCCGTTGGCGGTGAGCCTTGGGTCGGCGGAGCGACGTCTTCCCTCGGGGTCCGCCAGGCGCTCGAAGGCGGTCGGCGGGCGCACGGGCTGTTGTTTGGGCTTAGGCACGGTGTCCTCCAACTTGGTCGTTGCGTTCGCGCGCGGTGGCGCCGGCGGTAAAGCTTAATCCCTTGACGAGCGCGTTTTTGCCGTACTTGCCTTTCACGGCCAGGACGGCGCGCGCCAGGTCGCGCTCGCGCTCATCGGCCTCGATATCGCTGAACAGATCGATGGTGGCAAATTCCTCGGGCATGAGGTTGCCAAAGCCCAGGTTGATGCGCTTGACCGGTCGTTTGGGGTCGACGGTTTGCGCCCAAAGATCATCGAAATAGCCCATGATCTTCTTAAACGAATTGGTCCGCTCGGGCAGCTTGCGCGAGGCGTTGGAGTGCGCAAAGAGCGCGGCATAGCCACCACGCGGTTTGCCGCCATGCTCTCCCACAAAGATGCCATCGATTGCCTGCGCTTCGCGCACCAGGCGACGCCTTTCGTCATCGCACTGGACGGGCTTGGGCGCACGGGGTGCGAGCTCGGGGCCGGCGGTTGCGGTGGGTTCGATGCTCGATGTGCTCGAGCGCAGGTGTCCGCATCCGTCCACATATTGTGCGGTACCGCTGGCATCAAGCCTGCGGATGTCGGCGCGCTCGCTCGCGTAGCCCACAAAGAGCGAGATACTGTCACATACCACGTGCTTATCGACCAAGTCCAGCACGGCACTGTCGACCATCTCGCGCAAGACGGTGTAGGCCTGCTCGTAGGCATAGCCCTTCGAGAGCACCTGTCCTGTGGTGGTCGAAGTTGCTTGTGGGCGATAGGCTTGGATATCGGCGATGGTTGTCGGCTCGCGCCCAAAGGCGTGGTCGATGAGATATTCGGCATTGACGCCGAGCTCGTCGTAGAGCAGGTTCTCGTCGAGTGCGGCGACACCCATCAGGTCGTAGACGCCATACTTCTCGAGTCGGGTTGCCACGCCGGGCCCGATGCCCCAGATATCGGTGATGGGACGATGGGGCCAGATCTCTTTGCGAAAGGTCTCGTCGTCGAGTATGCCGATGCGGCTGGGTACGTGCTTGGCGGTGATATCGAGCGCTACCTTGGCCTGGAATAGGTTGGGGCCGATGCCGACCGTCGCCGTGATGCCGGTGCGCGCGAGGACCTCATCGCGCAACATGCAGGCAAAGCCTTTGGCATTGGTATGGTAGAGGTCTAGATAGGGCGTCACGTCGATAAAGCATTCGTCGATTGAATAGACGTGAATGTCTTGCGGGCTCACGTATTCCAGATAGATGCCGTAGATTTGCGCCGACACTTCCATGTAGTGCTGCATGCGCGGTACGGCTTTGATGTAGTCGATGCCGTCGGGAATCTCAAACAGACGGCAGCGATTGTGAATCCCTAAGTCCTTCATGGCCTGTGTGATGGCGAGACAGATGGTCGTGCGTCCGCGCGATTCGTCGGCAACGACCAGGTTGGTGGTGAGCGGGTTGAGTCCGCGGTCGACGCACTCGACGCTAGCGTAAAACGTCTTGAGGTCGATACAGATATAGGTGTGACGCTCGTGCCCCACGCGTCCTCCCATCAAACACATGTTCTTATCGAATATCTGTTCGATAATACCCGCTCGTCCGGACATCGTCAAAACCTGTCAAAAAGGGACTGGTTTGTTTTGGTAGGTATGGTCGTGCGGTTGGATTGGGTTTTAACGCAGCTCTAAAGAGTGCGAAACAGCTCGGAAAAGCTCGCTTCGTAGCATGAGCCTAACGATTGATACCGCCTATGTGCACGGAAGGGTTGTGGGAAAGATGGTCAATTACGGGTTTGGTATGCCGACGCGCCTTGTTGTGGATGGAGACGTGGCTCGCTGGTGCGGACGATTGGTCGCTCACTACGGTGGCACCAAGGCGCTGGTCGTGTTGGGCGGTGACAAGCATACGCGCGATGAGCTTGTCTCGGTGGCACTTGGCTCGCTTGATCGAGCCCTACTCGAGCGCGTACTTTTCCGCTGCGGCTCGGTTGGGGGCGACGGGGGAGACGAGCTGATCGACGAAGCCGTGGCCCTGGCGACCGACGAAGGCGTGGACTTTGTCCTGGCGATTGGCGATGCCGATACTGCTGGCTTTGCGCGCGAGCTCGCGCGTCGCATGGCGGCGCTCGATGCCGGCGAAGACGGTTTTGTCCCTTATGGATGCATTCTCTCGGAGGGCAAGGCGCCTGCTGTCGTGGGCACCGGTGAGGTTCCCATTTTTGCCATTATCGCGCCCGAACTGCTGGAGGGCATCGGGTCTCCTCTGCGTGAGTTGCTCGGTAGCGTCTGCGCCGCGGCCTAATATTTGCCATAAAAGGACGGGTTATTTTTGGTTGGTAAAGCGTTTGACCTGCCAAAATAAGCCTGTCCCTTTTTAATCGGTTGCCGTTTGGGGGCCGATTGGCAACGCTCGCTGATTGTAGTCTTGACCTGCGCTAGAATAGTGGCATCTGAATGTCCGGGCGCATGGAGGCGTGCGCCCGTATGCTGAGGAGGACTCTATGGCAACTGTTGCCGCACCTATCGATGCTACGTCGACTGCCGCTTGGAAGGCGCTCGAGGCTCATCAGGAGAAGCTTGAGGCCGATGGTATCGACCTCAAGGCCTGGTTCGCTGCTGACGCCGACCGCGTGAACAAGCTGAGCTTTGACGCCGGTGACCTGCACTTCGATCTTTCGAAGAACCTGGTGACCGATGAGACCGTCAAGCTGCTGTGCGATCTTGCCCGCGAGGTGAAGCTTGAGGAGCGCCGCGATGCCATGTTCTCCGGCGAGCACATCAACACCACCGAGGACCGCGCCGTCCTGCACACCGCGCTGCGCCGCCCGGCAAGCGAGAAGGGCCAGCTCATCGTCGACGGCCAGGACGTCGTCGCCGACGTGCACGAGGTCCTCGATCGCATGTATGCCTTCGCCGAGCGCGTGCGCTCCGGTGAGTGGAAGGGCGTTACCGGCAAGAAGATCGAGCATCTGGTGTCCATCGGCATCGGCGGCTCCGATCTGGG
>CAJMPF010000025.1 GCA_905215195.1 uncultured bacterium
CGTAGCGCAGGCAGCACATCAGGCGGCCGCAGACGCCGCTAATCTTGGACGAGTTGAGCGGCAGGTCCTGCTCCTTTGCCATGCGGATCGAAACCGGCTCAAACTGTCCGCCAAAGCGCGTGCAGCAGAGCTCCTGGCCGCACTGGGCATAGCCGCCCACCAGGCGGGTCTCGTCGCGCACGCCGATCTGGCGCATGTCGACGCGGATGTGCAGCGTCGAGGACAGATCCTTGACGAGCTGGCGAAAATCGACGCGTTCCTCAGCCGCAAAGTAGAACACGGCCTTCTCGCCGCCAAACAGGTACTCGACGCCGACCGGCTTCATCTCGAGGTCGAGCTCCTTGACCAGGCGGCGGAAGTCGACCATGGCCTCGTCGCCCTGGATGGCCAGGTCGTCGGCAAGCTGCAGGTCGATGTCGCTCGCCACGCGCAGCACGGGCTTAAGCGGCTGACCGATCTCATCTTGCGGCACCTCGAAGGGATCGGCCGTGACCAGGCCGATCTCGGTTCCGCGCTCGGTGGAGCAAATGGCATAATCGGCCTCGAGGATATCCAGATCCTGCGGATCGAACCACAGGTCGCGCGAGGCGTAGGTAAACTTAACGGGTACGACTAACGGCATTTCAGTGCCTTCCTGATATCGAACAGCATGACCTCGATGGCCAGCTGGGGAGTAACGTTTCTGGCGATGTTGCGCTCGGCGGTCGCGACTGCCTCGAGCGCCCGTGTGGCACCCGCAACATTCGTCGCGGCGGCAAGCCGCCCGATCGTGTCGCGCACGTCCTCGTTCACCACGTCGGCTGCCTCGTCCTGAAGCGTCAGCAGCACGTCGCGCATGAGCGTCCGCGCGCTCGCCAGCGCTTCCATGATACCCGAACGCTCACGCGCGTTGAGTTCGCGCTTGTTGCGGTCCTCAAGCTGCTTCAATGCTCCACGCGACAGGTAGTCGGCGTTTTGCTCGAGCACCTTTTCCTGCGTGGACTTGACCTCGGCGAGCGGCGCCTTAACGGCGACGATGAGCGACTTGGCGCGGCTGAGCACATCAGCCTCGTCGGCAGCGATGAGCGAATCGATGGCGCGAACCATCTGACGGCGAGCGTCCTGGCGCTCGGCGCTCTTGAGGAACTCGATGCCACGCGCGGGGCTTCCCGCTACTGCGACGGCCATGCGGCAACGCGCAGGGTCCTGACCGGTGGCGCGGCTCACGGCCTGCGCGGCCACGGTGGGCGACACCAGCCGAAACGGCACGCACTGGCAGCGGCTCACGATGGTGGGCAGCATCACGTCTGCCGAGGTGCCCAACAAGATGAACATAACGCCCTCGGGCGGCTCCTCGAGTGTTTTGAGCAGTGCGTTGGCGGTGTTAGCGCGCAGTTGCTCGGCACGGTCGATGATGTAGACCTTGGCCTTGGCACGGATGGGCGCCAGAAGCACATCGTCGAGCAGCTCGCGGGTCTGGGCAATGAGGTAGCCCGTGGCGCTCTCGGGCGTGTAATAGTGCACGTCGGGATGCGTATGGCGGGCGATGCGCACGCAGCTATCGCATGAGCCGCAGCCATCCTGCTCGCACAGGAAGGCTTGGGCGAGCGCCCACGCGGCGTCGAGCTTGCCCGCGCCGGGCGCGCCCAAAAACAGGTAGGCGTGCGATGCGCGACCGCTGGCGACGGCATTGGTCAAAAAGTCGCGCACGCGCTCTTGGGTGTCGAGCTTGGCCAGCAGGCTTGTCTGAGCGGGGGCCATGTTACTCGGCCTCCTGGGCAAGCGCGGCGGTGACGGCGTCCTGGGAAATGTCGAGGCCGTAGACGCGAGCCTGCTCGACCGTCTGCGCGAAGACGTCCTCGATGGACGCGGTCGCGTCGATGAGCTTTACGCGGTTTGGTTCCTCGGCGGCGATGGCGCAAAATCCCTGGTAGACACGCTCTTGGAAGGCCATGCCCTTAGCCTCCATGCGATCTGCCGCGCCACGGGCTGCCATGCGCAGCGCCGCCTGCTCGGGCGTGATGTGATAGACGAGCGTGAGCGCCGGGTGCGTCCCCGCGACGGCCAGGTTGTTGGCATCGCGTACTATCTGGCGATCGAGGCCATCGGCAAACGCCTGATAGCAAGTTGTGGAATCGTAGAAGCGGTCGCACAGGACCACCTTGCCGGCAGCAAGGGCAGGCGCGATGACCTCGTGCACCAACTGGGCGCGCGCGGCCTCGTAGAGCAACAACTCGCAGGTGTCGCCCATCGCCGTATTGGCGGGGTCGAGCAGCAGAGCACGGATCTTTTCGCTGATGGCGGTACCGCCCGGCTCGCGCAGGGTCACAACCTGGTAGCCGGCAAGGTCGAGCGCACGGGCAAGCAGGCGCGCCTGCGTAGATTTACCGGCGCCATCGACACCCTCGAGCGTAATGAAGCTATGTTGAGCGGGCTCAAAAGCCATGAGCGCAGCCCCTTCCTATAAGGCGCGTAAATGCAGATATATCAACCAAGCCATGATACCCCAGTGCTCGGTGCGTCCCCAATGGCTAAAGGTGCCTTTCCAAAGTTGCGGTGAAATAGGGACTGATTGAAGCTCTGAGACCGCCAAACAGTCCCTATTTCACCGCAACTTATGATGGGGAATTTTGGACGCTGGGTATAATCGTCGTATTGCATTGAAATGTGGCGAAAGGAGTGGCAATGTCTCGGTATTGCGCCTCGTGCGGCAAGCTTCTTGCAGATAATGCCAAGTTCTGCACCTCGTGCGGTGCACCTGTTGAGCAAACAACCGCGAGCGATAGCCAGCCCGCTTTTGAGCAGACCGGCTCCCTTGATACGCCGCAAGTCAAGGCGGACGACCCCCTCGCCTATCGCCCCGACCCCGCCGCCAGCCCCGCAGCGGTCGAAACGACGCAGCGCATACCCGTCGCGAGCGACTCGCCCCAACAGCAGCCAGCTCCCGCATACGCGCCCGCTTCGCCACAGACCCCCGCTCCCAAAAAGAGCGGCACCGGGCCGCTTATCGCCGTTATCGTTGTGCTGGTGGCGATCATCATCGCCCTGGTCGTTTTCTTTGTGATCAAGCCTTTCGACAACGCCGCCACGCAGACGTCTGCCGAGGTAGCTAAGCTGCACCATGACGTCGACGACGATGACCTAAAGCCTCTCGGCGATCCCAACAGCCTGTACGACGATGATGACGATGACGACGAGGATGGCGGCGAAGCAACACTCTCCGAGCAGAACCTCTACCGCCGACTGAGCGAATACTACGACTTGCTAGAAGACCTCGACAACTACGTCCGTGGCTGCGCGCAGAACTTCAACGGCAGCTATCTGGAAGAGGATCGAACCACCCGCCAAAATCTCGCCGACGTCGCCGAGCGCACAGAGGACACCATCGAGCAGTATTACGACATCGTCGAGGACCTGGACGTCCCGACGAGCTCCAAGAACTACAGCTCCTGGAAGGACATCATCGCCCTGTACGACGACCTGGATCACCGCATTGACGCAATCTGTGATGCCTGGGAGATCAGCCTGAAATACGCCAAGCCTGCGGACCACAAGAATGAGATCGTGGCGCCGCTGTCGCGCGACAACGTGGCGGGCACCAATGACAATAAGTACCGCCTAGACTTTGAGGAACGCTATCCCGGCGCCAAGCCTGTCGAGGTGAACTAGTGCTTTGTCGTTCCCGAGCCGGCAGTTAGGGACGTTCCTAAACTGCCGGCAGAAAAGGAACGTCCCTAACTGCCGGTCAAAAAAACGAGCGAGGATCGCGGGGTCCTCGCTCGTTTTTTTGGGCAATGTTTCGACTGCGCCGTTACTTGTCGGCGGCTGCTTTCTTGGTAGTCGACTTCTTCGCGGTCGTCTTCTTGGCGGCAGTTGCTTTCTTGGCCGTCGTCTTCTTGGCCGCCGTCGCCTTCTTGGCCGTGCTCGCCTTGGTCGTAGTCTTGCGGCCGCGGGCCGGCTTCTTCTCCTTGGTCGGACAGTCCATGTTGACGCAGATACGCCACGGGCCGCGCGCCGTGTTGACCACCACGATGGGGGCGCCGCACTCGGGGCAGGTCTCACCCGTCGCCTCGAGCTTACCGCGCGCCGGTAGAGGATAGCTCACGCCGCAATCGTCATAGTTGGTGCAGCGGATAAAACGCTTGCCGCTCTTCTCGCTCTTGTGCGCGATCAGGTCGCCATGGCGTCCGGCCTCGGCGCACACCTTGCACTCGCCCACCTTAAGGTCGGGCTCGTAGTTGGTGGGGCATGTGGGGTTCACGCAAATCTCGAAGGCCTTCTGGCGGAACGGCTGACACTTAATGCGCGGCGCACCGCACTCGGGACACACGGCGGCCTCGCCCTCGAGCGGGCTCACCTTGACGCCACTCGGCACCGGATAGGTCACGTCGCAGTCGGGCCATCCCATGCAGCCGATAAAGCTGCCGCGGGTCTTGGCGCTCGTCTTCATAACCAGGTCCTTGCCGCACTTGGGACAGGCGCCCACGCGTGCATCGGCCGTGACGGCGTCGCTGATAGCGTCGCCCAGCTCCTGCGTATGCTTGAGCAGCTCGTCGAGCACGCCGGCCAGCAGTGCGCGCGAGTGCGTCACGACATGCTCTTCGGTGTCCTCGCCGCGCTCGACGCGGGTCATGTCGCCGTCGAGCTCGCTGGTCATATCGGGGCTCGTGATGCGCGGGGCAAACTGCGTCAGCGCATCGATGATGGCGATGCCCAGCTGACTCGGCTCCACGGGATCGTTTTTGAGGTAGCGCACGGCGTACAGGCGCTCGATGATGCTCGCGCGCGTGGACTTGGTACCCAGGCCGCGCTTTTCCATCTCCTGCACGAGCTTGCCCTGGCTGTAGCGCGCGGGCGGCTCGGTCTGCTTGGCCTCGAGCTTAATGTCGAACACGTCGACCGTATCGCCCTGCTCCAGCGGCGGCATCTGCTCATCGCGCTTAAGGCCGTACGGATAGGCCTCGCGGAAACCCGGGGTCACGAGCACGTCGCCCGAAGCCACGAACGGCTCACCGTTCACGTCGAGCTCGAGCTTGGTGTTCTCGATGGTCGCGGGACCCATGAGCGTTGCCAGGAAGCGGCGGGCGATGAGGTCGTAGAGCTTGCGCTGGCCGCCGTCGAGCGTGGACGGATCGCCCTCGCCCGTGGGGTAGATAGGCGGGTGGTCGGTGGTCTCGACTTTGCCGCGCGTGGGCTTCATGGGGCCGGCGAGCACCTTTTTGCACACGGGCGCCAGCGCCGGGTTGATCTTTGCAAGGTCGCTCACCACGGCGCCCAGATCGAGCGTCGCGGGGTACACGGTGTTGTCGACACGCGGGTAGCTGATGAGGCCCGCCATGTAGAGGGACTCGGCGATGCGCATGGTACGCGCAGGCGAGATGCCCTCGGCCGCGGCGGCAGCCTGCAGCGAGGTGGTCGCAAACGGCGTGGGTGGCTGCTGCTTGCGTGAGCGCTTGGTCACCGCGGCGACGGTTGCCGTCGTAATGCCGTCGACATGGCCGTATGCCGTCTCGGCAGCATCCTTGTCGGTAAAGCGTGCCGTCTTGTGCGCAATCTTAAAGTGGTCGTCCTCGGCAGCACCCTGCGCGGCGCCCATGCCGCGGATCTGCCAATAGTCCTCGGGCACAAACGCCATGCGCTCGCGCTCGCGCTCGACCACCAGGGCAAGCGTCGGGGTCTGCACGCGGCCGGCGGAACGCACGTTGCCAAAGCCGCCAAACTTGGCGAGCGTCAGGTAGCGCGTGAGCACCGCACCCCAAATGAGGTCGATGTGCTGGCGGCTCTCGCCGGCGTCGGCCAGATTCTGGTCGAGCGAGACAAGGTTATCGAAGGCCTGCGTGATCTCGGCCTTGGTAAACGAAGAATACTGGGCGCGGGCAACCGGCAAGTCCGGCGCAACCTCGCGCACCTTGTTGAGGGCGTCCGAACCGATCAGCTCGCCCTCGCGGTCGAAGTCCGTGGCGATGATGACGCTGTCGGACTTTTTAGCGAGGTTCTTGAGCGAACGAATGAGCTCCTTCTCGGCCGGCAGCTTAATGACGGGCGCCCAGGTGAGATAAGGCAGGCTCTCGAGCTTCCAGCCCTTGATGGAGATACCGTCGGCAAGGAACGGCTTACGCTTGGTGTCGTAGGGCGGACGAGCCAGGCCATCGGGCATGTCGGCCGGCAACATCTCACCGTCCTCGGTGACCGAATACCAACCCAGCTTTTTATCGAACAGCACGCTGTCGCAAAAATCGGGTGCAAGGATGTGACCGGCAAGACCGATCGTCACGCACTCCTCGCCCTTCCACTCAAAACGGTAGATGACGGTGTTGTACACCTTGTCCTTTTTGGGCTTACCCGTGGACAGCCGCTCGGCGATCTGACGCGCGGCGTCGTTTTTCTCGGCGATGATGAGCTTCAAAAGAGGCTCCTATCTCGTATCTCTGCGGCTACGCCCGCCCGTATGGCGGCCGACTTACGCCCTTGCTTGCTCAATCTGCCCGATGAGCCAATCGCACCAGGCATCCATGCCCTCGCCCTTGCGCGCGCTCACGGCAAACCGCGGCGCCTGCGGATTGAGGTCATCGAGTGTCTTAGTATACCTATCCATGTCAAAATCGAAAGCCGGGGCCACGTCGACCTTATTGAGCAGCTGCGCGCCAGCGTGCTGGAAGATGCCCGGGTACTTGATGGGCTTGTCGTCGCCCTCGGGCACCGAGAGGATCATGATGGACAGGTTCTCACCCAGGTCAAAGTCGACCGGGCAGACCAAGTTGCCCACGTTTTCGATAAAGATGACGTCGATGTTCTCCAGACCGACGGCCTGGTCGAGCGCGTCAACGGCCTCCATGATCATGTTGCCCTCGAGGTGGCACAGGCCACCCGTGTTGATCTGGATGGCGGGCATGCCGGCTTCCTTCATGGTAATGGCGTCGACATCCGAGGCGATATCGCCCTCGATGACGGCACAGCGCAGGCCAGCCTTGTCGCGCAGGCGCTCGTTGGTGCCCAGGATCGTGGTGGTCTTGCCCGAACCGGGGCTCGACAGCACATTGATCACATAGGTGTTTGTCTCTTTAAATCGCTGTCGCAGCTGATCTGCCAGGCGCTCGTTGCGCGACAGAATCGGCGACGCGATATCAATCGTTTTCTCAGCCATACTCGGCACTCCTTACTTTGGCCCCTTTATACCCCATCACCAGATGGCTAGCGGGCTAATCGTCGGGGGTTTCGATTTCGATACTTGCGATATCGAGCTCGCGGCCGTGCAGCAGACGCACGTTGGCGCCGCCACATTGGGGACAGCGGCAATGGAAGCGATCGTGCTCAAAGACCTCCCCGCAGTCCAGACACTCGCTTTGTGGATGGACTTCCTCCACGGCAAGCTCGCAGCCTCGCGTGAGCGGGTCCTCATCGCGAAATGTCTCCCACGCAAAGTCGAGCGCCTCGCGCACAACTTCGGTCATATCCCCGATACGCAGCGTTACCAAAACGGCGCGCGAGGCCCCCGCCCCACGCGCCGCGCGAATCACTGTATCGAGTATGCCGTTGACAATGCCAACCTCGTGCATACCGATTTACTCCTCGTCGTCCTCATCGTCCGAGAACAGGTCCAGACGGCTCACAAACAAGCCCTCCTTGCCCTCGCGCGCGGTAATGACCACGCGGGCAATGGCGAGCGAAATCTCGTAGAGCGAGAGCAGGGCACCATACATGAGGCCCAGCGTAACGGGCGAGCCGTCGGGCGTAATCACAGCCGAGCCCACAAGCAGGCCCACGTACACGTAGCGCCAGGCGCCGCGGAAGGCCGCGTAGGACACGATGTGGAAGACGGACAGGTAGAAGATGATGAGCGGCAGCTCAAACGCCACGCCAAAGCCGATCATAAAGAGCAGCTCCATGTTGACGTAGTTCTCCAAATCGGGCAGCGCCGTGGCGACGGCTGAGGTTTCGCCGATGAGCCACTCAAAGCCCGCGGGAATGATGATGAAATAGCAGAAGATGGCGCCCAGGAAGAACAGCACCGTCGAGGCGAGCACCGTGGGCACGACCCACTTGCGCTCGTTGGGGCGAAGCGCCGGCAGGAAAAACGCCAAGATCTGCCAAATGATCATGGGCGTGCACATGACAACGGCCATCTTGATGGCCAGCGAAAAGCGCAGACCAAAGCCGCCGAGCGTGGTGGTGATGTAAAACTTACCGTCCGGCACAAAGGAGCGGATGGGGTCTTCCAGGATATCGAGTACCACGGGCGTGGCGAAATACAGCACGATGGCGGCGGCAAAGACTGACACAACCACGATGGTCAGGCGGCGACGGAGCTCTCCCAGGTGATCGAAGAGCGGCATACGCGCAGGTCCGATAGGCATTACTCATCGCCTCCCTTCGGGGCGTCGGCGGCAGCGGCGTCGTCCTCGGCCTCGAGCTCGCGAGCGAGCTGGTCGACGACGGCCTTGCGCTTACGGGGACGACGGGCGTAGAGGTCAGCCGTCGTGGGCTCTGCCGGCTCGGGCTCGGACTCGGGCTCTGCAGCAGGCTCGGGCTCGACGACAGGCTCGGCGGCAGCGGCAGGCTCGGCACCCTCGGCCTCCTCAGCAGCACCCTCGCCCTCGGCGGCAGCCTCGCTCGCGGCCTTCTCGGCAGCAAGGCGGGCACGGCGCTCGGCAAAGGTCTCCTTCTTGGCGGGCGCTGCCGTCTCGGCGGCATCCTTGTCCGCATCGGAATCGTCATCGACGGCAGTCTTCTTGGGCTTGACCGGTGCCGAAGCGGCCTCACTTACCGGATCGATAATCTCAGACTGAACAACGGCCGTCATCTTTTCCTGCGTCTCGCGGAACTGACGGATGGCACGGCCGATCGTACGGCCCATCTGCGGGAGCTTATCCGGGCCAAACAGCAAAAAGCCGAAGACCACGATGATCGCGAGCTCACCCTCTCCAATACCAAACACACATACCTCCAAGGCTCGATGTGAGTCGAGCCCGCACCGCGCCATTCGGCCGGAACTCGTCTATTCATTCGGTCAAATATAGCACCCGGACGCCAAAACGTCCGAGCGCATCACAAACATATGCCAAACGGCACGCCCTTTTGGGGGCAAAGATTATGCAGCGGTGATCGAAATCTCCTGGTCGACACCCAACAGCTGAACCACGCGCATTACCGGGGGCTGCACATTGGTGCAGCTAAAACGCTTGCCGTGGTCGACCGCGTGGTGCGCGGCGCCCACGAGCACGCCAATGCCCGTTGAATCGATGTAGCTCACCTGAGCAAAATCGAGCTCAACGGCCTCAGTGGGCTGCTCGAGCGCCAGGTCGATGGCATTGCGCAGGCTATCGGCGTTAGAGATATCGATCTCGCCGGTTACCTTAATGGTGTAGAGCTCTGGCGTAGGGTTGGTGGAAATACCCAAATCCATGTATATGCTCCTTTACGTATCGAAGGTGCGGATAGTACGGGAAGCCGCGCGTTAGGCGCGCTCGGCACGCGCGAGCTCGGCAGCGACAAGCTTAACGGCCAGCACCATCACATCGAGCGCGGCCTCCAGGTCCTCGACCGTGGGATAGCTCGGCGCGATGCGGATGTTGGTATCGCGCGGGTCCTTGCCATAGGGCCAGGTAGCACCGGCCGGCGTGAGCTTGACGCCCAGGTCGGCGCAAAGCGCAGCAACCTTCCGGGCCGAGCCCTCGGGACCATCGAAGCTTACAAAGTAGCCGCCGCGGGGGTGCGTCCAGGTGGCGCAGCCCGTGTCGCCCAAGCCCTCGGTGAGCTTGCGCTCGACGGCCTCAAAGCGCGGGCGCAAGAACTCGGCATGCTTTTTCATGTGCTCCTTGACCGCCTCGATGGTGGGAAGGAAGCGCACGTGACGCAGCTGGTTGAGCTTGTCGGCGCTGATGAGGCCGGCCTTCAGGCGCTTGGAGAACTCGGCGATGACCGCGGGGCTCGCACCGATAAAGCCGATACCGGCACCCGGGAAGGTGATCTTGGACGTCGAGGCGAATGCCACCACGCGGTCCTCGGTGCCCGCCGCGCGGGCAAGATCAAAGATGTTGGCGAGCTCGTCGGTCTCGTCGTACAGGTCGTGCACGCAGTAGGCGTTGTCCCAGAAGATGCGGAAATCGGGCGCGGCCGTGTGCATCTCGACCAGGCGGCGCACGGTGTCCTCGCTAAAGGTGATACCCGTGGGGTTGGAATACTTGGGCACGCACCAGATGCCCTTGATGGAATCGTCGGCGGCAACGAGGCGCTCGATCTCGTCCATATCGGGGCCGTTGTCGGTCATCGCGACGGGAACGTTCTCGATACCCAAGTCGGCGGTAATGCCAAAGTGGCGATCGTAGCCGGGAACCGGGCACAGGAACTTGACCTTCTTGCCGTCGTGCGCTGCCTCGTAAGCCTCCCAAGGATCGCTACCACACGAGCCGCAACGCCAGAACATACCGGCGATATCGTGCTCGATCAGCAAGCTCGACGAACCCAGCACGAGCGTCTGCTCGGCGGGGCAACCCAGGAACTCCCCCGCCAGCTTGCGTGCCGAGGGAATGCCCTCAAAGCAGCCGTAGTTGGAGCAGTCGACATTGCCGTCGTGCAGATCGGCATCGGCATTGAGGATATCGAGCATGGGTCGAGAGATGTCCACCTGGGAGGGCGACGGCTTGCCGCGGGCCATGTCGAGCGCCAGGCCCTTGGCCTTGACCTCGGCGACCTCGGCCTTGAGCGCCTCGATGGCGGCATCGAGTTCGGTGGTTTCCATCTTCTGGTAGATCGTCTGCATGGGTGCGACCTTTCACGAAGCGGTACGTTGCAATTCTTCTAAGTATAGACCGCCACCGTCGCAACGTTATGAAGCCGTGATAGATTAAGTCCATCGCAATGAATTACGAATCGCCGCGCATGCCGGCGTGAAGCGCCCAAGGAGGCACTATGGAGTACGGATCGTTCCAGGCCGAGGAATTCGGCGACCTGCAGCGCCTGGTCGACGGACTATTTTACGACCGTCACGCCATCGACCGCCTGGATCTGATCGTACAGGCCGAAATCTTGGACCTGGCGCCCGATCTCATGGAAATCGTCAACCTGCTACCGCCCGGCTATTACGACCGCCAGTCACTTTGCGACCAGCTCAACTCCGCCTTGGCCGCCCACGGCTGGGGCGCCATCTACGGCACCGTGGAATAAACCTAGTCATTGGGGCCTGTGGTCAAAAAATAGCAAATATGAGTACTGTTACTTTTTTAGTAACAGCGATTTTGAATTAAAAAGGCCAATCTTGGCCTTTTGTGTCCGGTTTTGGAAGGATGCATCGGCATTTTTCGTCCAGCCACGCAATCGTTAATGCACAGACAGAATAGATTTGTACATTATTTTTCGCGCCTAAAATGAAACGCCGTTTGTGACAGTACTCACAAACGGCGTTTTTTGGCCACTGGGGTGTCCGGCAGGTGGCAAGTACCACTCAAAACCGCGTTTTACACGCGCTCGAGCAGGCTCTGGCGTCTGTTTCTACGCGCCTACTCGTTCTTGGGCGCGGGGTGCTTGCAGATCACACTCATGTAGATCATGCCAAGTACGGCCGCGGTGACAGAGCCGGCGAGAATAGCGGCCTTGGCGGCCAGGACCTCAAACTGGGCCGTCGGGAAGGCAAGGCCGCTAATGAGAATCGACATGGTAAAGCCGATGCCGCCCAGAATGCCCACGCCGGCGATCATGTGCCAGTTGACGTTGCGCGGCAACTGGCAAGCCTTGAGCTTAACCAGGGCGAACGTCATGCCAAAGATGCCGATCGGCTTGCCCAGCAGCATGCCAAAGTACACGCCGAGCGTCACCGGGTCGGTGAGTAGCGTGCTCATGTCTACGCCCACCAGGCGAACCTGTGCGTTCACGAACGCAAAGATCGGCAGGATCACAAAGTTAACCGGCGTGGAGATCAGGCGCTCCATACGGATGAGCGGCGGGGTGACGCGGTGCATGACGCGCTCGACCTTGGTGGTCGAGACGGTAAAGTCGTGCTGGCCCAGGATATGCGCCTGCTGTTCCCCGTGTACCGGTTTTTGGAATCCACCGCCCAGGAGGTCCTGCGCCGCGAGACGG